>JAYTXW010000272.1:0-9675 GCA_043742745.1 Sphingomonadaceae bacterium | reverse complement strand
ACCAAGGCATTATGTGCGCGCGCCAATATCCCGACGGCGGCGTTCGCGCGCTTCGACAGCGGCGACGCGGCCCGCGCCTATGTCGCCGCCCACGCGCTGCCGGTCGTCGTCAAGGCCGACGGGCTGGCGGCGGGCAAGGGGGTCGTCATCGCGGCGACCACTGCCGAGGCGGGCGCCGCGCTCGACCTGATGCCCGGCCCGGTGGTGATCGAGGCGTTCCTCACCGGCCCCGAGGCGAGCCTGTTCGTCCTGTGCGACGGCACCGACATTCTCAGCCTCGGCAGCGCGCAGGATTACAAGCGCGTTGGCAACGGCGACACCGGGCCGAACACCGGCGGGATGGGGGCGGTGTCGCCCGCCCCGGCGCTGACCGCCGCGCTCGAGGCGCGCGCGCTGACCGAGATCGTCGCGCCAACCGTCGCGGCGATGGCGGCCATGGGAACGCCGTTCACCGGAGTCCTGTTCGCCGGCCTGATGCTCACGCCGACCGGGCCGCAGCTGATCGAATATAATGTCCGCTTCGGCGATCCCGAGTGCGAGGCGCTAATGGTGCGCCTCGACAGCGACCTTCTCGACCTGCTGCTCGCGACCTGCGACGGCGGGCTGGCGAGCGTCCGCCCGGACTGGCACGACGGCGCGAGCGTCACCGTCGTCATGGCGGCAAACGGCTACCCCGCCGCGCCAGTAACCGGCAGCGTCATCGACGTCGACGCGGCATCAGCGAGCGCGATCGTTTTCCACGCCGGAACTGCACGCCGCGATGACGGCGCGCTGGTCGCCACCGGCGGGCGCGTCCTCGCCGTCACCGCCACCGGCGCGACGGTTGGCGAAGCGCGCGCAGCCGCTTATGCAGGGGTCGATGCGATCGACTGGCCGGGCGGCTTCTGCCGACGGGACATCGCCGGGGAGTGAGTATGGCGAGCAGGCAGGAACTCAACTCGGGCGTCGGCGAGATCCGCGCCGGCCTTGGCTTCGACGAAGGTGCGCTCGGTGATTGGCTGGCAGCCAATGTCGCGGGGTTTCGCGGCCCGCTGACCGTTCGCCAGTTCAACGGCGGCCAGTCGAACCCGACGTACAAGCTCGAGACGCCGGGGCAGACCTATGTCCTGCGCCGCAAGCCGCCGGGGCTTCTGCTCAAAAGCGCCCACGCCGTCGACCGCGAGTATAAGGTGATGACCGCGCTCCACGCCGCCGGTTTCCCCGCCCCGCGGACCTTCGGCCTGTGCACCGACGACGCGGTCATCGGGACGTGGTTCTACGTCATGGACTGCGTCGACGGGCGGATCATCTGGGACACGACCTTCCCCGACGCCAGCCGCGGCGATCGCCCGAAATATTTCGACGCGATGAACGCGACGATCGCGCAGCTCCACTCGTTCGACCCCGCCGCGATCGGGTTGGGCGACTTCGGCAAGCCCGGCAATTATTTCGCCCGCCAGATCGGGCGCTGGTCGCAGCAATATCTCGACGACGCCGACGCCGGACGCTGCGCGGCGATGGACCGGCTGGTCGAATGGTTGCCCGCACATATCCCGTCCGGCGACGAGGTCAGCGTTGTCCATGGCGATTATCGCTGCGATAACATGATCTTCCACGCGACCGAGCCGAAGGTGCTCGCCGTGCTCGACTGGGAACTATCGACGCTCGGCCATCCGCTCGCCGATTTCAGCTATCATCTGATGATGTACCGGATGCCGCCGTCGCTGACCGCCGGGCTGACCGGAGTCGACCTGGCCGCGCTCAACATCCCCGACGAGGCGGCGTACACCGCCGCCTATTGCCGCCGAACGGGGCGCGACGGCATCGCCAACATGGATTTCTATGTCGCCTATAATATGTTTCGGCTGGCGGCGATCTTGCACGGAATTCAGGGGCGCGTCGTCCGCGGCACGGCAGCGAGCGCCCATGCCAAGGCGAGCGGGGCCGGGGTCGCGCCGCTCGCCGAACTGGCGTGGGAGCAGGCGGTAAAAGCGGGGGCTTAAGCCCTTAATTGCTCGCGCGGAGTAACTCGCGGGCGATCACCACGCGCATTATTTCGTTGGTACCTTCGAGGATCTGGTGGACGCGCAGGTCGCGGAACAGCCGCTCGACCGGATAGTCCATCAAATAGCCATAGCCGCCGTGGAGCTGGAGCGCGCGGTCGACAACGCTCATGCCGGTGTCGGTCGCCAGCCGCTTTGCCATCGCGGCGAATTTCGTCTTGGTCGGCGCGCCGACCTCGACGCGCGCGGCGGCGGCATAGAGCAAGGTCCGCGCCGCCTGGAGCTCGGTTTCCATATCGGCGAGCTTGAACTGAGTTGCCTGAAAGTCGACGACGGCCTTGCCGAACTGCGTCCGGCCGCGGGTGTAAGTGATCGCCTCGTCGAGCGCGCGCTGCGCCCCGCCAAGGCTGCACGCGCCGATGTTGAGACGCCCGCCGTCCAGCCCCTGCATCGCGATGGCAAAGCCCTGTCCTTCGTCACCGACGCGATTCGCGACCGGCACTCGGACAGCGTCGAAATTGACCTGCGCCGTCGGCTGCGAATGCCAGCCGAGTTTGCGTTCGGGCGCGCCGAAGCTGACGCCGGGCATATCCTTGTCGATCACGAGGCACGAAATACCCTTCGGCCCGTCGACCCCGGTGCGGACCATCGTGACGTAAACGTCGTTCGCGCCGCCACCCGAGATGAATGCCTTCGACCCGGTCACGACATAATCGTCGCCGTCGCGTACCGCGCGGGTCTTGAGCGCGGCCGCATCCGACCCCGAGCCGGGTTCGGTCAGGCAATAGCTCGCGATCTTGTCCATCGGCACTAGCGCTGGAAGGTAGCGCGCCTTCAATTCGGCCGACCCGAAGCAGTCGATCATCCACGCCGCCATATTATGGATCGAGATGAACGCCGACGTGCTCGGGCAGCCGTACGCCATCGCTTCCATGACCAGCGCCGCCTCGATCCGCCCAAGGCCGATGCCGCCGCCCGCCTCGCTGACATAGATCGCGCCAAAGCCGAGCGCAGCGGCGGCGCGGATCGTGTCGACGGGGAAGACGTGGTGTTCGTCCCACTGCGCGGCGTGGGGGGTAATGTCGCTCGCGGTAAAGCGGCGAGCGACCTCTTGAATCGTGCGCTGGTCGTCGGTCAGGTCGAATTGCATCGGGTCACGCCTCGGTCATCCCGGGAACGCCAGGGATCGCGCGGTCCCGACTAGCAGAGCATCGACCCCCGGCCAAATATCGGGCATGTCGCACGCCATGACCACCCCTACCGCCATCGTTGACGCGCTTGCCGCCATCCACACGGCCTCGGTCGCTGCCCTGCGCCGCGCGCTCGCGGCGTACCTGCGCGACGGGACACCGCCGGACCCAGTGGCGCGCGCGGCGGGGGAATTCGCCTATCCCGAAATTCGCCTCCACTACAGCGGCGGCGGCGCGCCGCGGCTGATCCGTGCCTTCGCCCGCGTCACCGCCGTTGGCCATTATGCGACGACCGTGACCCAGCCCGAGGTGTTCCGCGACTATCTGATCGAACAGCTCGACCTGCTGATCGCCGACTTCAACGTCGAGGTGACGGTCGCGCGGTCATCGGTCGAAATCCCCTACCCCTATGTCCTCGACGGGGCCGACGATTTGCGGCTCGACGCTGCGGCAGCGATCGAATTGGCGCGGCACTTCCCGACGACCGAACTCGCCCATATCGGCGACGAGCTCCCCGACGGGCTATGGATCCTCGACGCCACGACGCCGCGCCCGCTCGCGCTGTTCGACGCGCCACGCACCGATTTCAGCCTCGCCCGTCTCCGCCATTACACGGGCACGCCCGCGGCGCACGTGCAACGCTATGTCCTGCTGACCAACTACCACCGCTATGTCGACGAATTCGTTGCCTGGGCGTGTCGGCAGTTGAGCGGCGACACACCGTACACCGCTCTGTCGTGCAGCGGCGGTGCGGTGATCGAGCGCGGCGACGGCGATACCCTGCCCGATCCGGCCATGGCGATCGCTGATGGCGCGTGGCGACGCCACCAGATGCCAGCCTATCATCTGATAGCCCCGGACGGCGCGGGCATCACGCTGGTCAACATCGGCGTCGGGCCGGCGAATGCCAAGACGATCACCGACCATCTCGCCGTCCTGCGCCCCGATGCGTGGCTAATGATCGGCCATTGTGGTGGGCTGCGCCCGAGCCAGTCGATTGGCGATTACGTCCTCGCGCACGCCTATCTGCGCGACGACCATGTCCTCGACGATGTCCTTCCGCCCGAAATTCCCATCCCCCCGATCGCCGAGGTGCAACAGGCGCTCAGCCTGGCCGCCGAGGAGATCACGGGGTTCAGTGGCGACGCCTTGAAGCCCAGGCTGCGAACCGGGACCGTCGTGACCACGGACGACCGCAATTGGGAGCTGCGGTTCAGCCGATCAGCGCTGCGCTTCAACCAGTCGCGCGCGGTGGCGGTGGATATGGAGAGCGCGACGGTGGCAGCGCAGGGGTATCGGTTTCGTGTGCCCTATGGCACCTTGCTATGTGTCAGCGACAAGCCGCTCCACGGCGAAATCAAGCTGCCCGGACAGGCCAACCGCTTCTACGAGGGCGCCATTAGCGAGCATTTGCAGATCGGTATCGCTGCGATCGACCGGATGCGCGCTGCCGGCGACGGCCTCCACAGCCGCAAGCTGCGTGCGTTTGACGAGCCACCGTTCCGCTGACAACTACCTTCGCCTTGTGCCCCCTCCCCCTGCGGGTCGCCCGCGGTTCCGGGAGCCGCGTCGCGCGGGCCTTTGCCCTATCGCGCGCGGCCCCGATTGCGCTTACCGCTGTACCCACTTCGCAAAACGCCGCTAGGAGCATGTCATGGTCAAAGCCGTCTGGAACGACACCGTCATCGCCGAATCGAACGCGACCGTCATTGTCGAGAACAACCATTATTTTCAGATCGACACCGTCACCCCAGGCGTCCTGACGCCATCTACGACCACGAGCGGCTGTCCGTGGAAGGGGACCGCAAACTATTATTCGGTGACCGCCGGCGGCAAGACCAACCCCGACGCGGCATGGTATTACGCCGAGCCGAAGGCGGCCGCCGCTGAAATCAAGGGCCGCATCGCGTTCTGGAAGGGCGTCAAGGTCGGCTAGCCGGTCCTCCTCGCGATCGAGGAGGACCGGCTCGGTATTACAGTCCGCTCAGCGTTTCGCCGAGGCTGGCAACCTTGTCCTTGGTCGAATCGGTGGCGTGTGCGGCGATCTTCGACGTCGCCGCCCCCAGCTTGCCGACGAGGTCCTTGATCTTTTCGGCATCGGGAGTGTCCGCGTGCAGCGCCTTCTTGAGCGCTTCGAGATCACGGATGATGGTCTTGGTGCCGGTTATTTCGACGTCGTGCAGGCTGGCTGCCCAATCGTCGATCAGCTTGATGGCGGCGGTGGGCGTGATGCTGTTGACGCCCTTGGCAAAGGCGTTTTCGGTCGCGACAAAGCGAGCGGGCATGTTGTATCTCCTGACGATCTGCCGGGAATGGCACCGACCAAACCGACGTCGCACATCATCGGTCATGCGACGTTTACGTGCACTCGTTGACGATGTTGGACAGGAGCGACCGGCCGATGCCGCGAGTTAATGGTTGACGCCGACGGCGGACGTGTGATGCCGCGACGCAGCAAAGGTGTAACGACACTGCCATGAAGTTCGCCCCGTCCCTTCTCATGCTCCTCGCCGCGTGCTCGGCGAGTGCCCCGGCGCCCAAGCCGCGTCCCCCGTTGACCGTCGCCGCCGAGCCTGCGGCGCTTGCCGACTATGCCCCGCAATTAACCGTGCTAGGCACCGTCACGCCGCTCCAGTCGGTCGCCGTGCGGGCGCGCGTCGACGGTCAGATCACCGCCGTCCTGTTCCACGAGGGCGATACAGTTCGTGCCGGACAACCACTGTTCCGCCTCGACGACCGCGCCGTCCGCGCGACGATCGCCCAGAACCGCGCGAGCATGGCGAGTGCAGCCGCCGTCCGCGCGCAGGCGACCGCCGACCTCAAGCGGAGCGAGGCGCTCGTCGCCAACGGCTTCGTGTCAAAGGCGACGATCGACCTCAAACAGGCCGCCGCCGACACCGCGCGCGCCAACATGAGCGGCGCAAACGCAGCGATCACCGCCGGGGAGACGGCGCTATCGTATCTTACCGTCCGCGCGCCGGTGTCGGGACGCACCGGCGAGATCAATTTCAAGGTTGGCGCGACGGTGCGGAACGCCGACGCGCTACCACTCGTCACCGTCAACCAGCTTAGCCCGATCCTCGTCCGCTTCGCGGTCCCGCCCGAACGGATTCAGCCGCTGCGCAGCGCGATGGCGGCGGGGAATGTCGGCGTGACCGCGCGTATCCACGACAGCACGGCCGCCATTGCCCAGGGCCGGCTCGTGTTCCTCGACAACAGCGTCGGCACGGCGACGGGAAGTCTTGCGGCAAAGGCCGAGTTCGCCAACGCCGGAGCCGCGCTGTGGCCGGGCGCGCTGGTCGATCTCGACGTGCCGCTGGGCGGCGCGGTCCGGCGGATTGCGGTGCCCGAGGCGGCGATCCAGACCGGCCCCGAATCGACCTTCGTGTGGACGGTCAAGGCTGGCGGCAGCGCAGGCGCGGGAAGCGGCGGCGCGGGCGCGGGTGCGGGCGGGGGCGCGATCGGAGTCGCCGTCCTAACCCCGGTCGTGATCGCCGGACGCGACGACGGCAAAGTGTATCTCGCCAGCGGCGTCGCCCCCGGAACGCTCATCGTCACCGACGCGCTCGCCAAGCTGCGCCCCGGCGACAAGGTCCGAATCAAGAGTAAGGTCGACGGGCGCGGCCCCGACCACAAGGGGGCCCCCGCCGCATGAGCTGGATCCGCGCCTTCGTCGATCGTCCGATCGCGACGATCCTACTGACGGTCGCGATTCTGGCCGCCGGCATTTTCGGCTATGCTCAGCTGCCCGTCGCGGCGCTGCCACAGGTCGATTTTCCGACGATTCAGATCGGCGCGAGCCTGCCGGGCGCAAACCCGGCGACGATGGCGAGCGCGGTGGCGACGCCGATCGAACGCCAGCTGTCGACGATCGCCGGGATCGATCAGATCACGTCGTCGAGTTCGACGGGGTCGACGAACATCACCGTCCAGTTTGCGCTTGGGCGTAACATCGACGCCGCTGCGCTGGATATTCAATCGGCACTGTCGGCGGTCGCGCGCAAGTTGCCGATCGAGATGACCTCGCCGCCGTCGTTCCAGAAGGTCAACCCGTCGGACCAGGCGATCCTCGTGCTCGCGTTGCGCGATCCGACGATGAAGCTGTCCGACCTCCAGACGATCGCCGACACGACGATCATTCCGCGGATTTCGACGCTCGAGGGGGTCGCGCAGGTCGATGTATTCGGCAACCGCAAATTCGCCGTTCGCATCCAGTTCGATCCGACCAAATTGTCGGCGCGCGGCCTGACGCCCGAGGACATCCGCACGGCCGTCGCCGCCGCCAACAGCAACACCGCCGTCGGGCTGATCGGCAACGGCCCGCGCAACTATATCCTCGACGCGACGGGGTCGCTGAAGAACGCTGCCGACTTCACCAATATCGTCGTTGCGTACAAGGACGGCCTGCCGGTCCGGCTCGGCGACGTCGCCACGACCATCGATTCGATCGAGAACCTGCGCGGCTCGGCGAAGTTCAACGGCAGCCCCGGGATCGCGATGGGCGTCAAGCGCCAGCCGGGGGCGAACGTCGTCGCGATGGCCGACCGGGTGCAGGCGCTGCTCCCCGCGATCCGCGAAAGCCTGCCGGCGAACACCCGCTTCGATGTCATCGTTGACCGGTCGCAATCGGTGCGCCACTCGGTCACCGATGCGCAGACAACGCTGATCGGGACGGCTGCACTCGTTGTCCTCGTCATCTTCCTCGTCCTTGGCGATGCGCGCGCGACGCTGATCCCCGCGATCGTCCTGCCCGTCGCCGCCGTCGGCACCTTTGCCGGCATGTTCCTCGCCGGGTTCAGCCTCGACAACCTCAGCCTGCTCGCGCTGACGCTGGCGACGGGGTTCGTCGTCGACGACGCGATCGTCGTCCTCGAAAACATCGTCCGCCACGTCGAGAACGGCGAGAAACCGCGATCCGCCGCCGTCAGCGGGACGAAGGAGATCGCCTTCACTGTGGTGTCGATCTCGGTGAGCCTCGTCGCGGTGTTCATCCCGTTGCTGTTCATGGGCGGCGTCATCGGGCGACTGTTTCGTGAATTTGCCGTGACGATGACGATCGCGATCTTCGTCTCGGCGGTTATCGCGCTGACGCTCGCGCCGATGATCGCGTCGCGGGTGCTCAAAGGCGAGCATAACAACCCCGGCGCGATCGCGCGCTGGTCGACGCGTAATTTCGAGCGCGCGCAGGCGGGCTATGGTCGGGCGTTGGACTGGGTGCTGGCGCGGTCGCGCGCCGTGTTGATCCTAACTTTGGCGTCGATCGCCGTCGCGGTGTGGGGCTTTGGCGCGATCCCCAAGGGCTTCTTCCCGACCGAGGATACCGGCAATATGTTCGTCGGTGTCGAGGTTGCGCCCGACGCCGCCTATCCGACGCTTCAGGCCAAGCAGGACATCGTCGCCAAGATCATGCTCGCCGACCCGGCGATCAAGCTGGTCAACTCGTTCACCGGCGTCGGCGGCAACGCGGGGCGCATCTTCGCGCCGATGAAGCCACGCGCCGAACGCGACGCGGCCGAGGTCGTCCAGGCGCGGCTACGCAAAAAGCTGGGCGGCATCCCCGGTGTCCAGGCGTCGCCGAACATCCCGCAAAATCTGACGCTCGGAGCGCGCCCGTCGTCGACCAATTTTCAGTACACGCTTCAATCGGTCGATCAGGCGGCGCTGTTCGCGTTCGGGCAGGCGTTCGAGGCACGGCTGCGCGCGACGAGCGGGTTCGAGGACGTCAATTCCGACCTTCAGCGAGGCGCACGGCAGGCGCGCGTCGTCATCGACCGCGACGCCGCCGCACGCCTCGGAGTCCCCGTCCAGGCGATCCGCGACACGCTGTACAGCAGCTTCGGCACACGCCAGATCTCGACGATCTATACCGATGTCGACAGCTATCAGGTTATCCTCGAGATTCAGCCGGGCGACCAGCTGGCCCCCGACAGCATCACCGCGCTGTACGTCCGGGGCAACGCCAAGGACGCGGGCGGTGGCACGACAGTCCCATTGTCGGCGGTGACGCGCGTCGTCATCGAGGGCGCGCCGCTGTCGATCAACCACCAGAGCCAGCTGCCCGCAGTGACGATCAGCTTCAACCTGACGCCAGGGACCGCGCTGAGCGAAGCCAAGACGCGGATCGAGGCGGCGGAGGCGGCGCTGGCGATGCCGGCGACGATCGCAGGGTCGTTTCAGGGCAATGCGCAGGCGTTCGAGGCATCGACCAACGGCATGGGATGGCTGTTTTTGGCCGCCGTCCTCGTCATCTACATCGTGCTTGGCGTCTTGTACGAAAGCTTCGTCCACCCGATCACGATTCTGTCAGGCCTACCGGCCGCGGGCATCGGCGCGGTCGCGGCGCTGGCGATCTTTCATATGCCGCTGGACGTGATCGGCATCATCGGCGTCGTCATGCTGATCGGCATCGTCAAAAAGAACGCAATCATGATGATCGACTTTGCGCTCGCCGGCCAGCGCGCGCACGGCTGGACCCCGGCGCACGCGATCCGCACGGCGGCGAC
>JAYTXW010000271.1:0-2719 GCA_043742745.1 Sphingomonadaceae bacterium | reverse complement strand
GGCGCACGACAATTTATAGTCGCGCCCGCCGACCTTGACCGTGACGTGGCCCACCTATCGCCCCCCTGCGACGAGTGCGTCGAATGCGGCGACGGCCTCGTCACCAGCAGCCAACGCGGCGGTCGCGCGGGCCATGGCGCGGTCGCGGTCGGCGCGAAGTGCAACGGCGGCTGTTTCGGCGCGGTCGAGCGCGGCGCCAATGCGGTCGACGACCGGTCGTTCGTGCGTTGCCGCATCCGCCACCATCAACCTCCTGAAAATATGCCGAACACTGTCTTAACTTAGGGACTTGGGACGGTGGCCGTCAAATGTTGACCGGGGACGGGGGGGTAGCCATGGTGCGCCGCGCTCGCTCCCCGAGTCGCTGCCGAAAGCTATCCCGCCGATGTCCATAATCTCTCCCCGCGCCATGGCGAACGCCATTCGGGCGCTGGCGATGGATGCCGTCGAGGCCGCCAACTCGGGGCACCCGGGGATGCCGATGGGGATGGCCGACGCCGCGACAGCGCTGTTCACCAAGCATCTGAAATTCAACCCCGCCGCGCCGCGCTGGATGGACCGCGACCGCTTCATCCTGTCGGCGGGACACGGCTCGATGCTGATCTATGCATTATTATATCTTACCGGTTATTCGCGCCCGACCATCGGCGACATTCGCGCCTTCCGCCAGCTTGGATCACCGTGTGCCGGTCACCCCGAGAATTTCGAACTCGAGGGTGTCGAGACGACAACCGGGCCGCTCGGTCAGGGCCTCGCCACCGCCGTTGGCATGGCGATCGCCGAACGCCATTTGAACGCGGTTCATGGCGACGTGCTCGTCGACCACCGGACATGGGTTATCGCTGGCGACGGCTGCCTGATGGAGGGCATCAGTCATGAGGCGATCGGGCTGGCCGGCCACCTCGGCCTCGGGCGGCTCAACGTGCTGTGGGACGACAACCGCATCTCGATCGACGGCCCGACGAGCCTGTCGACGAGCGAGGACACGCCCGCGCGCTTCGCCGCCGCCGGGTGGCACGTCATCGCCTGCGACGGGATGGATTTCGCCGCCGTCGACGCCGCACTGGCGCAAGCCACAGCCGATCCGCGCCCCAGCCTGATCGCGTGCCGAACGACGATCGGCTTCGGCGCGCCGACCAAGGCAGGGACGAGCGGGTCGCACGGGTCGCCGCTGGGGGCGAAGGAGATCGCAGGCGCGCGCGCTGCGCTCGGTTGGGACGCTGCGCCGTTCGTCATTCCCGACGATATTCTGGCTGCATGGCGCACCGCCGGGGCGCGGGGGGCGGCGGACCACGCGGCGTGGTCGGCGCGGCTGGCGGCGAGCGATGCCGCGACACGCACCGCGTTCGATCCGCTGACCCCGGCGATCCCGCCGGAAGCGTTCGCCGCGATCGACGCACACATCGCCGCGCTGATCGCCGCGCCGCAGAAGATCGCGACGCGCAAGGCGTCCGAACTCGTCCTCGATGCCGTCACGCCGGTCGCGCCTGCAATGATCGGCGGCTCGGCCGACCTGACGGGGTCGAACAATACGAAGGCGAAGGGGATGACTCCGCTGACCGCAGCCGATTATGGCGGTCGCTATATCTACTACGGCATCCGCGAATTCGGCATGGCGGCGGCGATGAACGGCCTCGCGCTCCACGGGCAGGTCGTGCCGTTCGGCGGGACGTTCCTCGTCTTTTCCGATTATATGCGCAACGCGATCCGGATGTCGGCGCTCCAGCAGACGCGCGTCATCTACGTCCTGACGCACGACAGCATCGGGCTGGGCGAGGATGGGCCGACGCACCAGCCGATCGAGCAGCTCGCGTCGCTCCGCGCGATCCCCAATCTTGCCGTCTACCGCCCCGCCGACGCGGTCGAAACCGCCGAATGCTGGGCGCTCGCGCTCGCTGATACGATGCGCCCGTCGGTCATCGCCCTGTCGCGGCAGAATCTGCCGCAGCTGCGGTTGGCGGGGACGAACGAAAATATGTGCGCGCGGGGTGCCTACCGGCTGATCGCCGCTGTCGCCCTGCGCCAGGTCGTTCTCGTTTCGACAGGGTCGGAGGTCCACATCGCCGCTGCGACTGCCGCTTTGCTCGAAGTGGAAGGTGTTGGCTGCGACGTCGTCTCGATGCCGTGCTGGGAGAATGTCGACCGGCTGCCGCGCGCCGAGCGTGACGCGCTGCTGCCGCACGACGCCGTCATCGTCTCGGTCGAGGCCGGGGTGACGATGGGGTGGGAGCGCCACGTCGGCCCCGGGTTGACGATCGGCATCAACCGCTTCGGCGCGTCGGGGCCGATCGACGCCTTATATGACTATTTCGACATCACGCCGCCCAAAATCGCGGCGCGGATTCGGGCCTTCCTCGCCGACGGCAAAGGCTGACGCGAGCTCATACGGAAAGGTATGCGATGACGACGAAGATTGCGATCAACGGCTTTGGCCGGATCGGGCGGATGGTGCTGCGGGCGATTATTGCGCGCGGCGGCAGCGACCTTGAAGTCGTCGCGATCAATGATCTCGCCGACATCGCGACCAATGCACTGTTGCTCAAGCGCGATTCGGTTCATGGCACGTTCCCCGGCACGGTCGCGGTCGATGGCAACCATCTCGTCGTCGATGGCAAGCGCATCCGCGTCACCGCCGAGCGCGACCCCGCCAAGCTGCCGCACGCCGATCTTGGCGTCGATCTTGCGCTCGAATGCACCGGCCTTTTCACCGACGCCGACA
>JAYTXW010000270.1:0-8672 GCA_043742745.1 Sphingomonadaceae bacterium | reverse complement strand
CTGCTTCGCCTGGAACCGCCTCACCGACCAACCGTGGCGCATCATGTCCATCGGACTCCGGACATGGGCGCATGGGTTCTGATCAGAGAGTCTTGGTATGACTTGTTCATATTCGCGGGGGTGCGGGCGTCGCGGCAAAGCCGCGCCGTCGGTCGGGTTCGGGCGGGAGGGTCGCCCGACCAGCCGGCCGGGGTTGCGCGAGTCGGTCGCTACGCGACGATTGCGAAGTGCAATCCTCCCGTAGCGCCGCGCCGCGCTTCGTCTCAAATGTCCTGCGCGAGCCGCCCGTACAGGTCAGGACGGCGGTCGCGGAAGAAGCCGAAGCTGGCGCGGTTGGCGCGGACCTCGGCAAGGTCGAAGGTCGCGATGACCGACCCTTGCGCGTCGGTCGCGAGTTCGTCGACGATGTCGCCGCGCTGGTCGGCGATGAAGCTGTTGCCGTAGAAGCGCTGATCCTCCTCGATGCCGGTGCGGTTGGCGGCGACGACGGGGACGACGTTCGACACGGCGTGGCCGACCATCGCGCGGATCCACATCCGGCGGGTGTCGAGATTGGGCTCGGCGGGTTCGGAGCCGATCGCGGTCGGGTAGAACAGGATTTCGGCCCCCATCAGCATCATCGCCCGCGCGCTTTCAGGGAACCACTGGTCCCAGCAGATGCCGACGCCGATGCGGCCATGGTCGGTGTCCCACACCCTGAACCCGGTGTTGCCGGGGCGGAAGTAGAACTTCTCCTCATACCCCGGCCCATCGGGGATATGGCTTTTGCGGTAGACGCCCATGACCAGCCCGTTCCGGTCGATCATCGCGAGGCTGTTGTAATAATGCGGCCCGTCGGCCTCGAAGAACGAGCACGGAATGTAGGTGCCGGTGTCCTTGGCCACGGCCTGCATCGCCAGCACTGCGGGGTGCGAGGCCACTGGGAAGGCCCGCGCGAAGAAGCGGTCGTGCTCGTGGCGGCAGAAGTAGTACCCTTGGAACAGCTCGGGCGGGAGAATGACCTGCGCCCCCCGCTTAGCGGCAGCACGGACCGCCGCGACGGTCGCAGCAATGTCGGCGTCCATGTCGTCGGTGAAGCTCAACTGGAGCGCGGCGGCGGTGATCGTCACAGGGCGATGCCGAAGCGCGCAAGGACGGCGACGGTCACGACGTATAGCGCGACCGTGACGAGACACCCTGCGGCGAGCGCGGGCCAGAAGCCGACCCCGCTTCGCAGCAGCGCGGGAATGACGGCGAACATCGGCAGCGACGGCAGGACGTACCACAGGGTCGCTCCGGCGTGGGTCGCCAGTCGGACCGGATCGTGGGTATCGCGCCACAGCCACATCATGCCGAGGACCGACACCAAAGGCAGCGACGCGATCAGCGCCCCGCCCGCCGGATAGCGCCGCGCGACCTCGCTGACGGTGGCGACGATCGCCCCGGAAATCAGTGCCTTGATCAGCCAGTAGAGGGTCATCGCGGCTGCTGCTGGGTGATGCAGTGGAAGCTGCCGCCGCCCGTCAGGATGGCGTTGGCGCGCAGGCCGACCGCGCGGCGTCCGGGGAACAGCGACCCGATGACTCCGACCGCCGCCTCGTCATTCGGTACGCCATATGTGGGGACGACGACGATCCCGTTGGCGACGTACCAGTTCATGTAACTCGCTGGTATCGCCTCGCCGTTGACCTCGATCAGCCCCGGCGAGGGGACACGGACGACGTCGAGGCCAAAGTCGCGGGCGCGGCCATGGGCGTCGGCGAAGGCGTCGGCATTGGGGTCGTCGCTGCCCACCGCGACCGGCAACGCGAGGACACCGGGGGCGATGAAGCGCGCGAGATTGTCGACATGGCCGTCGGTATGGTCGTTCGCCAGCCCCTCGCCAAGCCATAGGACGCGGTCGATGCCGAGGTCACGACGGAGGTGCGCTTCGACCTCGACGCGGTTCATGCTAGGGTTGCGGTTGGAGTTGAGGAGGCAGGCTTCGGTCGTCACGCACAGCCCGGTGCCATCAACCTCGATCGCTCCGCCCTCGAGGACCCAGTCGTGGCGGGCGATGGCGACCCCTGCTGCATCGGCAACGAAGGGCGCAACACCCTCGTCGCCGGGCAGGACGTACTTGCCGCCCCAGCCGTTGAAGCGAAACCCGGCCGCCGCCGCCCCGACGGACGAGGCGAGGAACAGCGGGCCGGTGTCGCGCAGCCAGATGTCGCCGAAAGCCGCGCGGTGGAGGCGGACGTTGGACCCGACGGCGTCGCGGGCGGTGGCTTCCGCTTCAGCAGTGGCGACGAGAAGGTCGACCGGCTCATGGTCGGCGATCGCGCGGACGAAGGCGGCGACCTCGACGCGCGCGGGCGTCAGGTCGTCCAGCCACAGGGTCGGGTCACTTGGCCAAGCGGTCCATGTCGCGGCGTGCGGCTCCCACTCGGCGGGTTGGCGGGCAGTCACCGACGCGCCGCCGCGCTGGCGTCGCGAATGGCCTTGAACGTCTCGCCGTCGTTCCACGCGGGCCAGTCACGGGTCACTGCCAAGCGGGTCAGCAGCGCCTGATAGACGGTCAGGTCGTCGACCGCGCCCGACCAGTCCCACGACGGATCATAATTGTCGCCCGGCTTGTGATAGCGGTTGGCGACATAGTCGTCCGCCGCCGCCTGCCCCGCCGCTGCGCCGCCGACGACGCGGTCGATGCCGCTCCCGCCACGGAACATCGGGACGCCGAACTTGGCGAAGCTGAAGTGGTCGGAGCGGAAGTAGCCGCCCTTCTCGGGCGACGGCTCGGGCGCGAAAGTGCGATGCTGAGCGCGGACGAAACCGTCGGCCATCGCGTCAAGTTGGGACTTGGCCCCGCCGCTGATAACGAAGTCGTGCGTTCTACCGCCGACGTTCAGCCCGTCCATATTGACCCCGCCCGCCGCCAGCGCGAGCGGCTCGACCGGATGTTCGGCGTACCAGCGCGACCCGAGCAGCCCCGACTCCTCGCCGGTGACCGCAATGAAGGTAAGCGTTCGCGGCAACTTCGGACCCGTGGCGAAGGCCTTCGCGAGCGTCAGCAAGCCAGCGACGCCGCTCGCATTGTCGACCGCGCCGTTGCAAATGTCGTCACCGGCGGCATCGGCGGGGCAGCGTCCAAGATGATCCCAGTGGGCGGTGACCAGCACTGTCTCTTGCGCGAAACTGCTTCCCGGCAGGACGCCGACGACGTTCTGCGACGCCGACCGCGTGATGGTGTTGATCAGGGTCGTCGCGGCGGTGAGCGGCAATGGCACGGGGCGGAATCCCTTCACTTGCGCCGCTGCGGTCAGCGCGCTCAGATCCTGGCCACCGGCGGCTAGCATCCGCTCGGCAGCGGCGCGGGTGATCCAGCCTTCGACCCCGGTACGGCCAACGCCCCGGTCAGCGCTATCGACGTCGATCTGCGGTCCCGTCCAGCTCGTCGTGACGACGCCCCATGGGTAACCGGCAGGCTCGGTATCGTGGATGACGAGGGCAGCGGCGGCGCCCTGGCGCATCGCTTCCTCGAACTTGTATGTGTAGCGCCCGTAATAGGTCTCAGCGCGGCCCTCAAATAACCCCGCGTCCTTGCCGGCAGCGGTCGTCTGCCAGTCGGGATCGTTGACGAGGAACACGACCGTCTTGCCGTGGACGTCGACCCCGGCATAGTCGTTCCATCCCTTTTCGGGCGCAACGATGCCGTAGCCGACGAAAACCAGCGGCGACGCAGCAAGCACCTGCCGCGCAACCTGCCGCTTGGTCCACAGCACGACGTCGGTGCCGTAGGCAAGCGTCAGAGAAGCCTTGCCGCCGCCGATCATCAGCGGAGTCGCCGTGGTTGTAATCGTGACCAGTGGCACATCCTGCGTCCACTGACCGTGGTTACCGGGCGTCAACCCGATCGCCTTCATCCGGGCGACAATATATGCGACGGCCTTGTCGCCCCCCGGCGTTCCCGGTCGCCGGCCCTCGAAAGCATCCGACGCCAGCATCGCCGTATCGCGCTTGAGATCGACATCGGTGATCGTTGCCGATTGGGCCGACGCGACCGGGGTCGCACCGACAGCGAGCAGCGTGGCAGCGAGGGCGACGGGCAGGAAGGGCTTCACGCGCTTGGCTCCTCGATAACAGGGTCGTCCATGCCATCGGCGAAGGGCGGCGGCAACGCCTCTGGGGCGGCGACGCGCCCCTTGAAGCCCTGCGCGACGACATACCATTCCGATGATCCGGCGCGGCTGGCAGGCGGCTTTGCGTGCTTGACGGCGGCAAACTGGCGCTTGAGTTCGGCAACGAGCACTGGATCAGCCCCGCCGGCAAAGACCTTCGCGACGAAGGCGCCGCCGGGGCGGAGCAGATCTATCGCAAAGGCGAGGCCGGTCTCGACCAGACCCATTGTCCGCATTTGATCGGTCATCCGGTGGCCAACCGTATTCGCCGCCATGTCGGACAAAACAAGGTCGGCCTGACCACCAAGCGCGGTTCGGATCATCGCCTCCGTCCCGTCGGCGAGAATGTCCTGTTCAAAGATCGTCACCCCGGCGATCGGTTCGATCGGCAGCAGGTCGATCGCGACGATGACCGCTTTGGGCCGCGCCTTCTGGATAATCTGGCACCAGCCACCGGGTGCCGCACCAAGGTCGACGACGCGCGTGACGTGACGCAGCAGGTCGAAACGCTGGTCGAGCTCGGCAAGCTTGAATGCCGCCCGGCTGCGAAAGCCGGCCGCCTTTGCCGCCTTGACATAGGGGTCGTTGAGCTGACGCTCGAGCCAACGGTTGGATGAGTTCTTGCGCTTGCGCGCCGTCAGGACGCGTACCTTGCCGCCCTGGCTGCGACCAGAACCGCCGCCTGATTTGACCCCGCCCGGCCCGGCGGTCATCGCCGCCCCTGCCGTGCCATCAGGACGCGCAGGACGCCCTCGCGGATGCCGCGATCGGCGACGCGCAGCGTTTCGGTCGGCCAGCGCGCGATGATCGCTTCGAGGATCGCGCAGCCCGCGACGACAAGGTCGGCCCGGTCGGTTCCGATGCCCGGAACGGCGGCGCGCTCGACCGGCGAGCGGGAAGCGAGCATCGTCGAAATGTCGCCCATCGCCGCCGCCGTGACGCTGCAACCATCGACCCGACGGCGATCGTAAGTCGACAACCCGAGCGCAATCGAAGCGAGGGTGGTGATCGTTCCCGATGTGCCCAACAGCTGCAGCTCGCCCGGGGCGAGCGGGGCCATTGTTGCAGCGAAGGTGTCGAGATGCGCCGCGACCCGCGCCCGCATGTCGGCATAGATTGTCGCGCGCTCGGCTTCGGGGGGGTCATAGGGGACCGTTTCCGCAAGGCTGACGACGCCCCACGGCACGCTGACCCACGCGCGGATCGCAGCGGTTGCGGCATCGACCAGGATCAACTCGGTCGACCCGCCGCCGATGTCGAAGATCAGCGCCGGGGGACCATCGGGATCGATCAGCGACGCACAGCCGAGGACTGCTAAGCGCGCCTCCTCGCCTGGCGAGATGACGTCCAGAGCGATGCCGGTGACTTCGAACACGCGGTCGACGAACTCGCGCCCGTTAGCGGCGCGACGGCACGCCTCAGTCGCCACATTGCGGGTCAGAGAGACGCCGCGTCGCTCCAGCTTGTCGGCGCAGATTGATAGGGCGAGGACGGCGCGGTCCATTGCGGCTTCGGATAGGCGCCCCGTCTGGCCAAGCCCCTCGCCCAGGCGGACAACGCGCGAGAAGGCGTCGATGACGGTGAACTCGCCTGCCGGGCCGCCGGGACGCGCGATCAGCAGGCGGCAGTTGTTGGTGCCAAGGTCGAGTGCGCCATAGGTCCGGCGCATGGCAGACGCGCCAACCGCGCGGCGTTCGAAGGCGCGCGGCGCATCAGCAGGAACGCGCACGGTGCCGGAATGGGCGAAGTCGATCGTCATAACTGGCCTTCACGGTAGCAACAGCGAGACGCCATGCTCCGAACTTGACCGGGGCATAGCATGGGCGCGGCGGCGTTGACACCCCATGGCCACCCCCCTAAGTCCTCCGCGATTGCCCCGTCGTCTAAAGGTAAGACAACGGATTCTGATTCCGTTTATCGAGGTTCGAATCCTCGCGGGGCATCCCTAGTCCTCCTCATTCCAAAAACTTATGCGACTGAAAGCGCTTAGAGCGTTGGATTTCATAAGCGTCTTCTGTTCGCGATAATCGCCGCTGCTTCGTAGCCGCGTAAGGCGGCAACAAATCGCACAGGCCTTTCGCACGATAGTAAAGCATCCAAGCCGCCACTGTTTTGATCCGACAGCTAGGCCGACTACACACCGGTTGGCACGGGTCAATAAGAACATTATAAGAACATTGTGGACGAGTCGCATTCCCCCATCGCCGGTATTCATCACCTTCGTGTATCAAAGATGCATAGGATGTTTCCGCAATCCGCTGCTGACAATTGGCTGAGTCAGGGCGTGGCGTGCGGGCGCCTGCATGAGATATTTGCAGTCGAACAAGAGGATGCGGCGAGTGCCGCCGGTTTTGCGGTGGCGCTAGCATTATGTGCCCAAGCGCTGCCTTTGTTATGGCTGCGAACCGAAGATAGCGAGCGTCAGACGGGGCGCATCCATGCCAGCGGGTTATCCGATCTAGGACTGGATGCGAATTCGCTATTGTTCGGGCTGGTTACCGACGCGGCAGCTTTGATGCGCGCCGCCGTCGATGCCGCGCGTTGTCCTGGGCTGACGATGCTCGTGGTTGAAGCATGGGGACGCGCCCCGGCGATTGATCTGACCGCCACGCGGCGTTTGATGCTGGCGGCCGAACGCTCGAGCGTGACCATTATGATGTTACGCGTCGATGCGTCTCCGGTACCGAGTGCCGCTGAAACGCGCTGGGGTGTCCGTGCGGCAGCATCGAATCCGCTGGAAGCGGATGCGCCGGGTGTGCCGTGTTTCGAAGTGGAGCTTTTACGTCGGCGTGGCGGCCCAGCCGGCCAGCGGCGGCGGGTGGAGTGGAATCGTGACCAAAGAGAATTTCGTGAAACGCCGCTATCTGGCACTTCTGTTCCCCTGGCTACCGCTCGAACGGCTGCGAGCTACCCAGCAGCATTTGTTCGACACACGAAATGACGAACCTACCGTTTTTGTCAAAAAGGCGAATAATACGGTCCACCTTGTCGCACTCAACGCGATCGCGATTTCACAAGGCCTTACGCTCGGCATGACGCTGGCCGATGCGCGTGCCCGTTGCCCCCACCTCATTGTATTCAACGCCGAACCCCAGGCCGACTTCGATTGGTTGGCGCAGCTCGCCAATGGCTGCGAACGCTATACGCCGTCAGTGACGCTCGATCCGCCCGATGGTCTCATCCTTGACATCACCGGCTGCCTTCATGGTTTTGACGGCGAGCGCGGACTTATTGCTGACATTGCCGCCCGGCTGGCGCGCCGCAACATTGTCGCGCGGATCGCAAGTGGCCACACGCCGGATGCAGCCCGAGCTTTTGCCCGCTTCTACGGTACAACGCCGCCCGCCGAAGGAGTTGCGCTAGGGCAGTTGCCGATAGCTGCGCTAGGCCTCGATACGGATGCGACGATGGCGCTCTGTCGCGTCGGGCTGACAACCATTGGGAGTCTGCTCGAACGCTCGCTGTCAGGATTGAGTGCCCGCTTTGGGGCCGCAGCTGCCGTGCGGTTGCGGCAACTGACTGGCGAGACCGAGAGTCCGTTGGTGCCACGGCAGCGTATTGCGCCGGTCGGCGTCGAGCGTCACTTCGCTGAACCGATTCTTTCCACAGACTACACGCTTAAAGTACTGACTGAACTGATCGGCGATGCAGCGGAGGCGCTCGCACTACGACGCCAGGGGGGACGCCGCTTCGAGGCGCGGTTATTTCGTACTGATGGCATACTTCATCGCCTCGATACCGAAACGGCACAGCCGACCCGCGATGTCCAGCTGGTGATGCGACTGTTTCGGGAACGCATTGGAACGCTCATCGATCCCCTCGATCCGGGCTTTGGTTATGACTTGATACGGCTTGATGTCGTGGTCGCTGAAGGACTCGATGCATTACAACTACCGTTAACAGGCAATGCGCCGATGCACGGCGAATTAGTCGAGCTTATCGATCGGCTGAGCATCCGGCTGGGGCAAGGCAGGATGCGCCGCTTCGTGCCGCACGACAGTCACATTCCCGAACTGGCCGAACGGACGTTACCGGCAGTCGCGCCGCGGCCGCCGGGCGACTGGCCGGTGCCGACAACAGCGGAGCCGCCATACCGGCCAATCTATCTGTTCAATCCGCCGCAACCGATCGATCTCATCCTGTACGAAACCCCCGACGGGCCACCCAAGCGTTTTCGCTGGCGACGTGCGATCCGCGAAGTTGTGCGCAGTGAAGGCCCGGAACGCATCGCCGGGGAATGGTGGCGGCCGGGGGCGGCAGTCCCGGTCCGCGATTACTACCGGGTTGAGGATTGGCATGGCCGTCGTTACTGGATCTTCCGTCACGGTTCGGTCGGCAAAACGCCGCCGCCATGGTATCTCCACGGCCTCTTCGCGTGAACGGTTTTGCTGAACTGGTCGCGGCCACTAATTTTTCCTTCCTCCATGGCGCTTCGCATCCACAGGCTATGGTCGCCCGGGCGCTGGCGCTGGGCCATAGTGGTATCGGCATCGCCGACCGAAACACTGTGGCGGGCGTTGTTCGCGCCCATGTCGC
>JAYTXW010000269.1:0-2327 GCA_043742745.1 Sphingomonadaceae bacterium | reverse complement strand
TTGCACGTCGCCAATCTCGCGGTGGTCGAGGACGGGCGGAACATCGAATGGGCCATCGCCGACGAACTGTTCCGCACCAAGCACCCGCGGGTGATCGTGCTGGCGGTGGAGGAGACGGTCCACTTGTGGGGTCATCCGGGGTTCAAATATGTCGCTCCGGCGGCGGCGATCGCTGCTCCGCGGGCCCTGGTGCTGCACAATGCCAAGGAAGACCTGCCGTACCTGCCCTATCGCCAGCTGATGCTCGCCGGGGCGGCGTTGGCACCCGACTGGTTCGGCTTGCACCCCCGATTCGACGCGGCCCGTTTCGCGGCCAAGCCCGATGATTATACCGTGACGCGCGTCCTTGCCGACGGCAAGCGCATCGACATGGACCGCGAGGTGCCCGCCCCCGACCTTCGCGCCGAGCGCGAGGCGTTCGCCGCCACCCGGTCGCCGTCGCACATCCCCGCATGGATCGGGCGGGTTACCGACGCCGACGATCACGTGTACGTCAACGCGATCGCCCACCTCGCCGCGGCGCATGGGACCCGCATCATCTTTCTGTTCCTCCCCGAATTTGAAGGCGTGACGACGATCGCCGATCGCGCCTTCTACGCCGCGCGCGGCACGATCATCGACGCGGGCGATCTCGCCACCGATCCGCGCCTGTTCCAAAGTTTCGCCCACCTCAACCATCGCGGTGCGGAACTCGCGAGCGACCGTGTTGCCGTCGCGGTCGCGGCCATCAGCCCCCGCAGCGCACCTGCTACGCCGGTCAATAACTGATGCTGTTCAATAGCTTCGTCTTCATTTTCGGTTTCCTGCCCGTCGCGCTGATGGCCTTTTACGCCAGCGGGCGCTGGCTCGGCGCGCGCGCGGCGGCGGTCGTCCTGTCGCTCGCCAGCCTGATCTTCTATGCGTGGTTCCGCCCGCGCGACGTCCCGATCCTGCTGTTCGCGATCGTCTTCAATTACCTGATGGGTCAAGTGATCCAGCGGGCGCGACGGCTCGACCGCCCGGCCCACGCCAAGGCGCTGCTCGTGATTGGCCTCGTCGTCGATCTGAGCCTGCTCGGTTATTATAAATACGCCAATTTCGTCGTCGACAATGTCACGGCGGTCACGGGCAGCGATTACACGCTCCACCATATCGTCCTGCCGCTGGCGATCTCGTTCTTCACCTTCCAGAAGATCGCCTACCTGGTCGACTCCGCACGGGGCGTCGTCAGCGGCACCGGACCGGTCGAGTTCGGCCTGTTCGCGTCGTTCTTTCCGCAGCTCCTCGCCGGGCCGATCGTCCATTATTCGGAGATCATCCCCCAACTCCGCAGCCCGACGTTCTCGCGGCTGATGACGCGCAACCTTGTGATCGGCCTGGTTATTTTCGCGATCGGTCTCGCCAAGAAAACGGTCATCGCCGATACGCTCGCGGGGTACGCCGATCCGCTCTATCTCCACGCCGCCGGTCAGACATGGGATCTCGGGCGTGGCTGGACCGCCGCCGTTACCTACGCCCTCCAGTTGTACATGGACTTCTCGGGCTATTCCGACATGGCGATCGGCCTCGCGCGGATGTTCGGCGTCAAGCTGCCGCTCAACTTCCACTCACCGCTGCGAGCAGCGTCGATCATCGATTACTGGCGGCGTTGGCACATGACGCTCCAGCGGTTCCTGCTCGCCTATGTCTATCAGCCGATCGCGCTGCCGATGAACCGCTGGTCGGCGGGGCGGGGCCTGACCGGGTGGAGCGCGTTCACCGCCGGGGTCGCCGTACCGACGGTCGGCACATTCCTGTTGAGCGGGATCTGGCACGGCGCCGGATGGACCTTCGTCCTGTTCGGTCTGATCCACGCCGACTACGTCCTCATCAACGAAATCTGGCGTGAGCGGCGCAAGCTGATCAACCGCCGCCGCCGCAAGGCCAAGCTCGCCCCTATCGTCATCGGGCGGTGGGAGATCGTCGGCTACCACGCGCTGACTCTGTTCGCGCTCGGCTTCACCAACGTCATGTTCCGCGCGACGAGCGTGGCCGACGCCTGGGCGATTTCGCGTGCGATGCTCGGCTTCGATGGGTTCGGCACGGCGGGTTACGCGCTGCCCGTCGACCTCGGCGTGATCCTCGCAGCGACAATGTTTGTTGTCGCGCTGTTCCCCAACACCCAACAAATCATGGAGAAATTCCGCCCTGCGGTGAACGCCGCGCTGTGGACGGGCACCCATCAGCCGCCGTTGATGTGGCGCTGGCGCCCCGACGCGAAGGGCATCGTTTTCGCCGGCCTCGTCCTGTTTATCGCGGTGATCTTCATTCAGCGCGGCCAAGCCGTGTTCCTCTACTTCAACTTCTGA
>JAYTXW010000268.1:0-7674 GCA_043742745.1 Sphingomonadaceae bacterium | reverse complement strand
GGCGTGGCCAAGCGAATTGCGTGCAGCCCGTGGTTGGCAAGGTGTGGTGTCAGCTCGACATCCTCCTCGGGTGGCAGGTCGACAACGATCGTTCCGTCGAGTCCGGCCGAAGCCGCTTCGGCGGCAAAACGTGACGGGCCGTAGGCAAGGATGGGATTGAAATATCCCATTAAAATTACGGGAGTCGTCATATTGGTCACGCGGAAAGACGCAACGGCGGCAAGGACGCCCCGTAACGTCGTACCGCTCCCGAGGCTGCGGATATTGCCCGCTTGGATCACGGGACCATCGGCCATGGGGTCGGTAAACGGCATCCCGATTTCAATGATATCTGCCCCGCCGGCGACAAGCGCGGCGAGCACCTGTGGCATCCGATCGAGGTCGGGATCGCCGGCGGTGACGAAGGTAATCAGCGCCGCGCGGTTCTGCGCCATGCAGGCGGCGAAACGGGTGGCAAGTCGGTCGCTCAAAGGCCGAAACCCAACGCTTCAGCAACGGTGAAAATATCCTTGTCGCCGCGCCCGCACAGGTTGGCGACGATGATCGCGTCCTTCGCCATCGTCGGGGCGAAGCGCTCAATCGCCGCAAGCGCGTGCGCGGGTTCGAGGGCGGGGATGATGCCTTCAAGGGTGCACAACCGCCGGAATGACGCGAGCGCCTCGGCATCGGTCGCCGACTGGTATTCGACGCGCCCGATCGAGTGGAGCCAGGCGTGTTCGGGACCGATACCGGGATAGTCGAGTCCAGCCGAAATCGAATGTGCCTCGCTGATCTGGCCGTCGGCATCCTGCAGCAACAACGTCTTGTTGCCGTGTAGGACGCCGGGGACGCCACCGGCGAGGCTTGCCGCGTGCTGGTCGGTGTCAAGGCCATGGCCCGCCGCCTCGACGCCAACCATCCGAACGTCGTCGTCAAGGAACGGGTGGAACAGCCCGATCGCATTCGACCCGCCACCAATCGCGGCGACTAGAACGTCGGGCAGGCGGCCCTCGGCGTCGATAATCTGCTCGCGCGCTTCATGGCCGATAACCGACTGAAAATTGCGGACAAGTTCAGGATAGGGGTGCGGCCCGGCGGCTGTACCGATGATGTAGAATGTGTCGTGGACGTTGGTCACCCAGTCGCGCAGCGCTTCGTTCATCGCATCCTTGAGCGTCTTCGATCCAGACTCGACGCTGCGAACCTCGGCCCCGAGCAGCTTCATGCGAAAGACATTGGGTGCCTGCCGAGCGATGTCGCGCGCGCCCATATAAATCGTGCACGGCAGCCCCGCCCGCGCGGCGACGGTCGCAGTGGCAACGCCGTGCTGCCCCGCGCCAGTCTCGGCGATGATCCGGGTCTTGCCCATCCGCTGCGCGAGCAGCATCTGGCCGATGCAATTATTGATCTTATGCGCGCCGGTGTGGTTTAATTCGTCGCGCTTGAAGTAGATTCTCGCCCCGCCCAAAGCATTGGTGAAGCGTTCGGCGAAATAGAGCGGGCTCGGCCGTCCAACATAATTCTTCAGCAAATATTCGAACTCGGCGGCAAACGCAGGATCGGCCTGCGCCGCGCGGTACGCCGTCTCAAGCTCGAGGATCAGCGGCATCAGCGTTTCGGCAACGTAACGCCCGCCGAACGCGCCGAAATGCCCACGCGCATCAGGGCCGGTGCGTAGGCTGGGCCGCGAGGCGGCTGCGGTGGCCATCATGCGGCGCGCACGGCGGCGATAAACGCCTTGATCTTGCTCACCGACTTCACTCCTGGCGCATCCTCGACCCCCGACGACACATCGACCAACGGTGGCCTTGCGTAGCGCATCGCTTCGCCGACCGAAGCCGCATCGAGCCCCCCCGACAAGCCCCAGGCCCGACCGATATTGACGCCATCAAGGAGCCGCCAATCGAACCGTACGCCGTTGCCACCGGGCAGGGGGGACCCCGTAGGCGCTTTGGCGTCGAACAGCAATCGGTCTCCGCCTCCCGCCGCTACCGCTGCGACGACATCGTCCCGCGCCGCAACCCCCACCGCGCGCCACACGGGAAGGCCGTATCGCGCGCGCACGTTGGCAACGCGCGCGGGATCGACGTCGTGGAGCTGAATGATATCGATCGCGGAGGCAGCGCGGTCGAGCAGGGCGTCGTCGGGGGTGACGAAGACACCGACCCGAACGACGCGTCCGATGTCGCGACCCAAGGCAGTAGCGCGATCGGGCGCGATATCGCGTGGCGACGCAGCGAAGAAGACAAATCCAATATGGCTCGCGCCGGCGGCGACAGCGCCGTCGACAGATTCGCGCGTCGTCAATCCGCAGATTTTGATGTCGACCGTCACCGCGCCCCCGTGAGGCTCGCGACGATTGCCGCAGCCGCCGCTGCCGGGTCAGGCGCGGCGGTGATCGGTCGCCCGACGACAAGCATCGACGCGCCGTCGGCGATCGCTGCAGAGGGCGAAGACACTCTTTTTTGATCGTCGCGAACGGACCCCGCCGGGCGGATACCGGGGACGACGAAATAGCCGCCAGGCCATTCCGCCTTGATTCCGGCAACTTCGTGCCCTGAACAGACAACGCCGTCCAAGCGGCACTCTCTTGCCAGCCGCGAAAGGCGAAGTGTCTGCATCGCGGCGAGGCTCGTCGTTGTAGTACCGTTCGCAATGCCGGTGCGCTGCAGGTCCAAATCCGACAAGCTGGTCAGGACCGTAACCGCAACGACTTTGATATCGGAGCCCGCGATCCGACGCGCGCGCTTCAACATTTCGCGACCACCGGCCCCGTGCACGGTGAGTACCGCCGGAGCGAGATCGCGGACCGACTGAATCGCCCGTGACACTGTATTGGGAATATCGTGGAATTTGAGGTCGAGAAACAGGGGCAGGTCATATTCGCTCAGTCGACGAACACCGTCTGGGCCGTTGGCCGCAAAAAACTGCAGCCCCAGCTTGATGCCCCCGACATGAGGCCGGACAGCGCGGACGAGTTTGCGGGCGCGGCCAAGGTCGGCGGTGTCGATCGCGACAAAGACGGGGTTGTTCATAGCACGGGAGGGAAAGCCGTGGTCGGCGATGGCGAGGCGACGAGTGGGCCCATCGACAAGGCGTCGTCGAGCAGGCGCTCGACCTTAGCAAGCCGCCGCCGCCACGACGCACGCGACGCCAGGTAGAGCAGCAGCACGGGCAACCAACCAAGCAGAAAGGCAATGAAAACAATCACCGGCAAAGGGGTTTTCGCGGCGCTGCCATTCGGTAGAACGATGTCAACTAGCGTCCAGTTCGAATAAGCGAACAGCACGAACAGCGCGAGGACGATGCCGAACAAGATGAGTCGAAGAGCCTTCATCGCTGTCGTCCCTTCACAATTCGCCGTCGATTGCCGCGATGCCCTCGACGTCCAAGGCGGCGATCAACGCGGTCGCGGCCGTATCGAGCAGGGTCTGATCGACGCTGCGCACTACGAAGTTGGCCCCGGTCCGCCCGTCGCGCCAGAACGGATAAGACCCGATCTGAACCCCGTCGTGCGCCTTTTCGACCGCCGCAAGGAGGCTCGCGACCCGGCTTTCGACGGTCCACGCCGCCACCGTCCGCGACCGCATGGGACGACCGCCGGGAAGCATACCATCGAGCGATTCGAGCATCGACCTGGTGATCGCCGGGACCCCCGCCATGATGAAGATGTTACCAATGCGGATGCCTGGGGCCTTGGTTCGCGGGTTGTCGATCAGCTCTGCTCCGGCAGGCACCCGCGCCATCCGTAGCCGCGCCTCGTTAATCGCGTCGCCGTAATGGTCGGTCAGGACCGCAACCGCCTTTGGGTGCAAAATGACATCGACGCCAAGAGCTTGGGCGATCGCGTCAACGGTAATGTCGTCGTGCGTCGGACCGATGCCGCCGGTGGTGAATAGATAGTCATGCGCGACGCGCAGCGCATTGACGGCAGCGACGATTGCGACGGTGTCGTCAGCAACGACGCGGACTTCGCGCAGGCGGATACCCTGTAGCCCGAGCCATTTCGCCAAATAGGCGATATTTGCATCCTGGGTCCGCCCCGACAGAATTTCATCGCCGATGACAACGAGGGCGGCCGTGAAGATACGGTCGTCGGCAGGAGGAGCGGCGTCAGGCATGTCTGCAGTTTAGCCCAGCCGGACCCGAGTGTCGACAACGGCGGCCTCATCCCCTATTTTGTCGCGGATGACTGAAACAGCCTACCTCGACGAGCCGTCGGCGACCATAAAGCTCCACGATGCCGCCGCTTTCGCCGGGATGCGGGCGGCGGGGCAGGTCGCGGCGCGCGTTCTCGACCTGCTCGTCCCGCGTGTGGTCCCCGAGGCGTTAACGGCCGACCTCGACGACTATGTCCAGGATCTGGTTCGAGCGGCGGGCGCGGTTCCGGCAACGATTTTCTATCGCGGTTATGCCCATGCGTCGTGCATCAGCGTCAACCATGTGGTTTGCCATGGCATTCCCGGCTCGAAGCGGTTGAAGGACGGCGATATCGTCAACATCGACGTCACCGTCGTTGTCGATGGCTGGCATGGCGATACGAGCCGGATGTATCTTGTTGGCGATGTCGCGTTAAAGGCGCGCCGGCTCGTCGATATTACGTGGGAATGCCTTCAGCGCGGCATCGCCGTCGCGCGGCCGGGTAACACGTTCGGCGATATCGGCCATGCAATTCAAAGCTTTGCCGAAAGTCAGCGGTGTTCGGTGGTACGCGAC
Organism: Sphingomonadaceae bacterium; assembly: GCA_043742745.1. Taxonomy (GTDB): domain Bacteria; phylum Pseudomonadota; class Alphaproteobacteria; order Sphingomonadales; family Sphingomonadaceae; genus Polymorphobacter_B. The sequence continues at coordinate 2,979 of JAYTXW010000268.1, read as the reverse complement.
TTCTGCGGCCATGGCGTCGGGCGGGTGTTCCACGATGCGCCGAACGTCGTTCATGTCGGGAAGGCGGGCAAAGGGCCAGTGCTCCGGCCAGGTATGATCTTCACGATCGAGCCCATGATCAACCTGGGGCGATCGGAGGTCAAACTGCTCGACGACGGGTGGACGGCGGTGACGCGCGACCGGTCGCTATCGGCACAGTTCGAACATTCGGTCGGCATCACCGAAATTGGGTGCGAAATCTTCACCGTGAGTCCCGCGGGCTTGACCCATCCCCCTTACGTCGTCGCCTGACGCCGACCCGAGCGGGCATCGGGAGCGGTTGCGGATACGCTTGCTCGAGGGCGGCGGCGATGCTTTTCTTGACTACGAACTGCTTGAATATATCCTCGGATTGGCGATTCCGCGGCGCGATACCAAGCCGCTCGCCAAGCGCCTTCTGTCTGAATTCGGGTCGTTTCCGGCGGTGCTGGCGGCGTCACCGGCGGAGCTGTCACGGGTCGAGGGTCTATCGGCCGGCGGCGCTGCCGCGATGAAATTCGTCGAAGCGGCGTCGCTGCGATCGTTGCGTGCCGCCGCGCTCGATCGCCCGGTGCTTGCCGGTTGGCAGGCGCTAACCGACTATCTCCACGCCGCGATGGCACACCGCGTCACCGAGGAGTTTCGCGTTATTTTCGTCAACAATCGCAATATCTTGATCCGGGACGAGGCGATGGGTAGCGGCACGGTTAACGCCGCCGCGGTCTATCCGCGCGAGATCGTCAAACGCGCCCTCGAACTCGGCGCGTCGGGGCTGATCCTCGTCCACAATCACCCATCTGGTGACCCGCAGCCGAGTCGTGACGACATCGCGATGACCAAATCGGTGATCGAGGCGGGCCGCCACCTCGGTCTTTCGGTCCACGATCATGTCATCATCGGGCGCACCGGACACGCCAGTTTCAGGGCGCTCGGGTTGATTTGACGTGGCTCCGTCGTGGACCCGATGCGGATCCCCTGCGGTCCCGAGGACCGCGCCGCGGCGGACCCGCCGCGGTCAGTGTCTGCCCCGTATTTGAACATGATCACGGCCGGGGAGCCTCCGCTTCCCGGCCGTATCGGCACGGTCGAATTGACTATTGCGGCGGCGCCGGGGGCATCGGCGCAGCATCGCTTGGCGGCGGAGCCGACGGGGCCATGCCGCTCGGCGCAGCCGCGTTCGGTTCCGGCGTCGCGGGGGCCATTACTGGCGCAGGCGTCATCGCCGTCGCGGGCGACGACGCTTGCAGCGACTTTTCGTTGAGCGAGCGGACGGCGGACGAACCGCTGTCATGAGTACGGTGATGCGATTTTGTCGGCATTGCCGCCGCGCCGGTGACAAGGCCAACGGCCAGTGCCGCAGTCAAGATAATACGCATCAAACTTCTCCTTGAGTTGAATGCCCATCGTCGGGCTGCCCTGTATCGAACCAACGTCATCGGTGCAGAAATGTGCCGGAGCGGCGCTCATGTGGCCGCGTTGCCGTCTCGCCTTGTCCCATGCTAGTCGCCGTCGGGACGGTCGCGTCGAGGCGCGGTCGGTTTGCGGGTCGCAGACTGCGCTGCTTGCCGACGACCAGACCACATTCAATTCACTGCAACGTGCTGAAAGTGCCACCATGATCCCCCGCTACTCCCGCCCCGAGATGGTCGCGATCTGGGAACCGGAAGCCCGCTTCCGCATCTGGTTCGCAATCGAGGCGCACGCGATGGACGCGCTCGCCGAATTGGGTGTCATCCCGCGCGACGCCGCCGCCGCGATGTGGGCAAAGGGCAAGTTCGACGTTTCACGGATCGACGAGATCGAACGCGAGACGAAGCACGACGTCATCGCCTTTCTGACCAACCTTGCCGAACACGTCGGCGAACCCGCGCGCTTCGTCCACCAGGGCATGACGAGTTCGGATGTCCTCGACACCTGCCTCGGCGTCCAGCTCGCGCGCGCCGCCGACCTGATGATCGCCGACATCGACGCCCTGCTCCTTGTCCTCCAGCGCCGGGCGGTCGAGTTCCGGATGACGCCGACGATCGGGCGCAGCCACGGTATCCACGCCGAACCGACGACGTTCGGCCTCAAGCTGGCACAAGCGCACGCCGAATTCGCGCGATGTCGTGCGCGGTTGGTGGCGGCGCGGGCGGAAGTTGCGACGTGCGCGATTTCAGGGGCGGTCGGCACCTTTGCTAATGTCGATCCGTTCGTCGAGCATTGGGTCGCGGCCAAAATGGGGCTGAGCGTCGAACCGGTCAGCACGCAGGTCATTCCGCGTGACCGCCACGCGATGTATTTCGCAACGCTAGGCGTCATCGCGGGGTGCGTCGAGCGGTTGGCGACCGAGGTCCGCCACCTCCAGCGCACCGAGGTCCTGGAGGCCGAGGAATATTTCGCCCCCGGCCAGAAAGGATCGAGCGCGATGCCGCACAAGCGCAATCCGGTCCTGACAGAAAACCTGACCGGCCTCGCGCGGCTGGTCCGCGGCATGGTCACGCCCGCGCTCGAGAATATCGCGCTGTGGCACGAGCGGGACATCAGCCATTCGTCGGTCGAGCGGATGATCAGCCCCGATGCGACAGTCACGCTCGATTTCGCCATTGCCCGACTGACTGGGGTGATCGACAAACTGCTCGTTTACCCGGAGCGGATGCTGAGCAACCTCAATAAGATGGGTGGATTGATCCATTCGCAGCGCGTCCTGCTGGCGCTGACGCAGGCGGGGGCGAGCCGCGAGGAAGCCTACGGCCTTGTCCAGCGCAACGCGATGCAAGTGTGGCAGAGCGATGGGAAGCTGCAACTGCTCGACCTGCTCGTCGCCGACGCCGATGTAACACGCTGGCTACCGGTCGCTGCGCTCGATCCGCTCTTCGACCTTGGTTATCACCTCAAGCACGTCGACACGATCTTTGCACGGGTGTTTGCACACACTTCCGTCAAAACCTGACCACGCCACGCAACCCCAATGTGTCCAAC
>JAYTXW010000267.1:0-6623 GCA_043742745.1 Sphingomonadaceae bacterium | reverse complement strand
AGCCGCCGCCGACGCTATTCGAATACCTCCCCGAAAACGCACTGCTGTTCGTCGACGACAGCCACGTCACCGTCCCGCAGATCGGCGGCATGTCGCGTGGCGACCACCGCCGCAAACTCACGCTCGCCGAATACGGCTTCCGCCTGCCGTCGTGCATCGACAACCGCCCGCTACGCTTCGAGGAGTGGGAGGCGATGCGCCCGCAAACGGTGTTCGTCAGCGCGACGCCGGGCAAGTGGGAGATGGAGGCGACCGGCGGCGTCTTCGTCGAACAGGTCATCCGCCCGACCGGCCTGATCGACCCGCCGATCGAGATCAAGCCGGTCGAGGACCAGGTCGAGGATTGCATCAACGAAGCGCGGAAGGTCGCGGCGAACGGCTACCGCACCCTCGTCACGACGCTGACCAAGCGCATGGCCGAGGACCTGACCGAGTTCATGCACGAGGCGGGCCTGCGCGTCCGCTATATGCACAGCGACGTCGAGACATTGGAGCGCATCGAGCTGATCCGCGACCTGCGGCTCGGCGTCTATGACGTGCTGGTTGGGATTAACTTGCTCCGCGAAGGCCTTGATATTCCAGAGTGCGGCCTCGTCGCGATCCTCGACGCCGACAAGGAAGGGTTCCTGCGATCGGAGACCAGCCTGATCCAGACGATCGGGCGCGCCGCGCGCAACGTCGAGGGCCGCGTCATCCTCTACGCCGACCGGATCACCGGCAGCATGGAGCGCGCGATGGCCGAAACCGACCGCCGTCGGACTCGGCAAGAGGAATACAACCTCGAACACGGCATCACCCCGACGACGATCAAGCGCAACATTTCGGACGTCCTCGCCGACGTGTCGATGCGCGACGGCATCACCGTCGACACCGGCGACGATGAAACCCCGAACCTTGTCGGCCACAACCTCAAAGCGTATATCGCTGGCCTCGAAAAGCAGATGCAGACCGCCGCCGCAAACCTCGACTTCGAAATCGCCGCCGCCGTCCGCGATCAGATCCGCCGCCTGGAAGCCGACGACCTCGGCCTGCCCAGCACGGGGCCGAAAGTCGCGCCGGTGCAGGGCCGCGCGATGGGCGGCAAACCGGGGACGCGGACGACACGATTCGCGAAGGCGAAGGCGGCGAAGGGGGCAAGAAGGGGTGGGGGGCGGTAGGCCTGTCACGTTGCTTAAAAAATAGCTTGTGGACGGTTCCGGGTGGGGCCACGACAAACAAGCGAACCGGGGGCGGTTCGACAAATGGGGGACGATTGAACGCCGATACTTCGCGGTGCGCTAATCGCGTCCACGATCGTGCTCACCGGTTGTTCGAGCACCAAGCAGGTGGCCGATCTCGGCTTTCGGCCTCCCGAGGGCAATTACAAGCTGATCGTCATGCGTCCCGACGTGTCGGTCGGGCTGTTGACCGCCGGGGGGATCACCGAGCCGCGCGACGACTGGACCGAGACATCGCGAGCCAATGTCTTGCACGCGATCGCGACGCGTCAAGCCGGGCACGGCGGCGTGACGACGATCGCCGCGACCCGGGCCGAGGCGGGGGGCGATCCGCAGGCACTGGCCGAACTCGACCGCCTGCACACCGCCATCGGCACGACGATCCAGACGCACAAGTACACCGCGCTGACGTTACCGACGAAGGCGGGCGCGTTCGACTGGACGCTGGGTGAACCCGCCGTCGCGTACGGCAAGGCTACCGGCTATGACTACGCGCTGTTTTTCCACGCGCGCGACAGCTTTTCGAGCTCGGGGCGTGTCGCCTTGCAGGCCGTCGCCTTTATGGGCTGCATGGTCGGCGTTTGCATCATGCCGTCGGGCGGGCAGCAGGCCGCCTTCGCATCACTTGTCGATCTGCACACCGGGCGCTTAGTTTGGTTCAACTCGACCGTTGGCGACATGCGCACCGTCGACGGGGCGGACAAGGTCGTCGCGGGGCTACTCGACAAGATGAAGACTGGGGCCAGCCTGCGGGGTAAGAAGTCGGCCGTCGGCGGATGACGCTATCGCGGCCAGCGCGCTTATGACGCTATCGCGGGCATCGCGCGGATGACGCTATCGCGTCGGGGCGTGATCGGCGGGCTGTGTGCCTGTGCGGTGGCTAGACCGGCGGCGGCGCGCGTATTGCCGGGATCTATGTTGCCGCTAGTCGACGTCGGGTATCGCCCAAGCGACTCTGCCGAAGGCGGAATGTGGCGCAATTGCGCTTTGGCCGAAGAGGAACTCGCCGCCTCCAATCGGCTGCTCGATGTGCCAGCGGTCCACGCTTATCTCGTACAAGTCGTGAAAAACCTGCTTGGTCCGCGCTCGGAAGGCTCGCGGCTGTATATTGTGCGCGAGCCTGAATTCAACGCTTCGATGTACCCAAATGGGATGATGACCGTAAACACGGGCTTGCTTCTTCGGGTCAGGAATGAGGCTCAGCTCGCTGCAGTGCTCGGTCACGAATCAGGGCATTACCTGCGCAAGCATACATTTGCCGCCTCACGCGACCGAATCCACAAGAGAGGCGCGATTGCGTTTATCTCTGCGGGGTCGAATATGATGGCGGGGGCGACGGCAATCGCCGGCGGCGATGGCCGCAGCTGGATCAATCTCGCCAATGGCGTCAACGCCGATCTATACGCTTCCATATTCTCCTTTTCGCGCGAGCAGGAGAGCGAGGCGGATGCTTTCGGTCTGCGCTTGCTTGCGGAGGCGGGCTACACGCCTATTTCGGCAAGCGAGATTTGGCTGCAACAAAACGAGGAACAGCGCGCGAGCGCAGCTGCGCGAAGCAAACATTACCGCGCACGAGCGTCCGCGTTCGACACCCACCCGCCTAACGCCGTACGGCTTGCTGATCTCAGCGTGTCGGCACGCGAGGTCTCTCCGATCCCGGCGCCTGGACGAGACGGGCGCGAAGAGTTTCGCAAGACGATGGCCCCGATCCGGACCTCGCTGCTCGACGAACAGGTCAAGCAGAACGACCCCGGGGCCAGCCTGTACATCATCAACGCCCATGCCGCCGATGGGTGGGACGGGACCCTCCGCTATTACGAAGGTGAGACGTACCGCCTGCGTGACGCGCCCGGCGACGGGTCGATCGCTGCTACCGCCTTTGCCGCTGCCGTTGCCTTCCCGGACGCGCCGCACGTCGCGTGGCGCGCGCACGGCTATGCCTTGATCAAGGATGGCAAGCGCGATGAGGGCCATATCGCGTTAAAACGCTATCTCGATCTCGAACCGCACGCCCACGACACGGCGATGGTCCGCTTCGCGCTCAATCAATGATGGAGACCACCATGACTCGCCGCCTGACCGTGTCGCTGCTGCTGCTCGCGTCATGCTGCGTAGCGGCGTGCGCACCGAGCTATACCCTCGTCGCCGCCCGACCGGCGGCGGTGGCGCGCAACAGCATCAAGCTGTCGCCGGGGGTCGCGTGGAACAAGGCCCCCAAGGGTCCGCTCGACATTGCGTGGGAGGAGACGTGGACCGCTAACGGCGCGCTGCTCGACCGCGTGACCTTCATCGGCGGGCTGCCGGACGGACAAGCGATCATTAAACAGCGCCGCAAGGCCGACCGTCAAGTCCCGGTTTTCCGGGCGACAATGAGTCCGCAGGACCTCGTCGCGATGATCGACACCTACCACCGTATTCGCGACGGCGCGACCGTGTTCGAGCCGAATGGGGTCGAACCAGTGACGTTTGTCGGCCACCCCGGCCTGCGCTTTAATTATACCTACATTGGGGCCGACGAGGTTAAGCGCCGTGGCCAGACCGTCCTGGCGATCAATAGCGGACGGCAATACATGATGGCGCTCGACGGCGCGGCGATCCACTATTTCGACACTGCCCTGGTCGACTTTAGCGCGATGGCGGCGTCGGCGCGGCTATAGCGTCATTCAGACGGGTGGGGTTTCGTCCGGAACCGTTTCCTCCCCTTCCTCGCCGATCTTCGCCGCGCTGACGACGCTTTCGCCGTCGGCGACGTCGAACAGTTTCACGCCCTGGGTCGTGCGGCCCATGATGCGGATCTGGCCGGCGACGGTGCGGATCAGTTTGCCCTGGTCGGTGACGAGCATCAGTTCGTCGCCGTCGGTCGCGGGGAAGCTGGCGACGACGGTGCCGTTGCGTTCGCTGTCGGCGATTGTCGCGATGCCCTGCCCGCCGCGGTTCGACTGGCGGAATTCGAACGCGGATGTGCGCTTGCCAAAGCCGTTCGATGTGACGGTGAGGATGAACTCCTCGGCCGCCGAGAACTGGCCCATCCGGGTTTCGGACAGAACACGCTCGCCCGGCTCGGCCTTCCACGCGGCGGCCTTGAGATAGTCCTCGCGTTCCGCCGTCGTCGCGTCGAACGGACGAAGGATCGACATCGAGATGACCTCGTCGCGCGGGCCTTTGCCGCCGGTCGCGAGCATGATCCCGCGCACTCCCGTCGACGTCCGCGACACGAATTCGCGCACATCCTCGACGGCGAAGCGGATCGCCTTGCGGTTCTTGGTCACGAGCAAAACGTCGTCGGCGGCATCGCACAGCGCAACGCCGATCAGCCGGTCGTCGTCGCCGTCGTCGAAGCGGATCGCGAGCTTGCCCGCCGCATTGATGTTGGCGAACGCATCCATCGAATTGCGCCGGACCGACCCGTGCGCGGTGGCAAACATGACGTGGAGGCGGCTCCACGTCGCCTCGTCCTCGGGCAGCGGCAGGACGCTGGTGATCGTCTCGTTCTTCGCCAGCGGGAGCATCTGAACCATCGGGCGGCCCTTCGCCGTCGGCCCGCCGAGCGGCAGCTTCCACACCTTGAGGCGATAGACCTTGCCCGCGCTGCTGAAGAACAGGACCGGCGTGTGGGTCGACGTGACGAACAGGTTAGTGACGACGTCCTCGTCCTTGGTCGCCATCCCCGACCGGCCCTTGCCGCCGCGCTTTTGCGCGCGATAGTCGGACAGCGGCACGCGCTTGATGTACCCGGTCATCGTCACCGTCACGACCATGTCCTCGCGGGTGATGAGGTCCTCGTCGTCGATGTCGTCGCCCGCCGTGACGATCTCGGTTCGGCGCTTGGTGATGAACGGGTCGGAGCCGTTGAGTTCGTCGCGGAGCACGGTGTACAGCCGCGCGCGGTCGCGCAAAATGTCGAGCAGGTCGACGATCGTTGCCGATATCGCGGTCAATTCGTCGCCGATCTCGTCGCGCCCAAGCGCAGTCAGCTTGGCGAGGCGGAGGTCGAGGATCGCGCGGACCTGGATGTCGTCGAGGACGTAGCTGTCGCCAACATCGGCGGCTGGGGCGTCGCCGGTAATGCCCTCGATCAGGCGGAGGTACGGCGCGATTTCGGCGCGTGGCCATTCGCGCGCCATCAACGTCGCGCGGGCCTCGGCGGGCGACGCGCTGCCGCGAATGATGCGGACGACCTCGTCGAGGTTGGCGACGGCAACGACGAGCGCGATCAAAATATGCGCTCGGTCGCGCGCCTTGCCCAACTCGAACTTCGACCGCCGGGTGATGACCTCCTCGCGGAAGGTGACGAAGGCGGCGATGACGTCGTGGAGCGTCAACAGCTCGGGGCGGCCACCCCGAATTGCGAGCATATTGATCGCGAACGACGATTGCGCCGGGGTGTGGCGGTACAGCTGGTTGAGGACGACTTCGGGCACCGCGTCGCGCTTGAGGTCCATCACGACGCGGACGCCCTCGCGGCTGCTTTCGTCGCGCAGGTCGCTGACGCCTTCGATGCGCTTGTCCTTGACCGCCTCGGCGATCTTTTCAACGAGCCCGTTCTTGCCGAGCTGGTACGGGATTTCGGTCAGGACGATGCTGCGACGGTCGCCCCTGCCCTCCTCGACGATGTGGCGCGCGCGCATGATGACGCTGCCGCGCCCGGTCGCATACGCGCTGCGGATACCGCTCGTGCCAAGCAGGAGCGCGCCGGTTGGGAAATCGGGTCCCGGAATGTGCGTCATCAATTCGTCGACGGTGATCGCCGGATTGTCGAGATACGCGCGAACCGCGTCGATCACCTCGCCCAGATTGTGCGGCGGGATGTTGGTCGCCATGCCGACCGCGATGCCGCCCGCGCCGTTGACGAGCAGGTTGGGGAAGCGCGCCGGGAGCACCGACGGCTCGTGTTCCGACCCGTCATAATTCGCGGTGAAGTCGACCGTGTCCTTGTCGATGTCGGCGAGCAGTTCGTCGGCAACCTTTGCCAACCGCGCCTCGGTATAGCGCATCGCGGCGGGGGCATCGGGGTCCATCGACCCGAAATTGCCCTGCCCGTCGACGAGCGGCAGGCGCATCGACCAGTCCTGCGTCATCCGCGCCAGCGCGTCGTAAATGCTGCTGTCGCCGTGCGGATGGTATTTGCCCATCACGTCGCCGACGATGCGGGCGGACTTGCGGTACGGCTTGCCCGCGACGAAGCCGCTCTCGTGCGCGCCCCACAGGATGCGGCGGTGGACCGGTTTCAGCCCGTCACGAACGTCGGGCAGCGCTCGCGCAACGATGACCGACATCGCGTAATCGAGGAAACTCGTCCGCATCTCGGTGACGATCGAGATCGGCTGAATATCGGGCTCGCGCGGCGGCGCAGTGATCGGGTCGGCCAAGGGGTTCTACCTGTGTGGCGACCTTCGTCGCGAATCC
>JAYTXW010000266.1:0-3121 GCA_043742745.1 Sphingomonadaceae bacterium | reverse complement strand
GCATCGCTCCGCGACTGGATGGTTGCGAGCACCAACGGGCTCAAGCCAAAGGCCGGCAAGCGTTAGAATGCTGACCGGCTTCGGCAACCATTTCGCCAGCGAGGCGGTTGTCGGAGCTTTGCCGGTCGGCCGCAACTCGCCGCAGCGCGTCCCCTTTGGCCTCTATGCCGAGCAGCTAAGCGGGACCGCTTTTACCGCGCCGCGCGTTGAAAACTGGCGGTCGTGGCTTTACCGGCTGCGCCCGACCGCGCAGCATGCCGCCTTTGTACCGTCAGATGCTGCGCCCGGTTGGGTCAGTGCCCCATTCGCCGAACCGCCGTCGCCCAATCGCCTGCGCTGGGATCCAATGCCCGTTCCCGTTGCCGCGGTCGATTTCGTGGGTGGCCTGACGACCTATGCGGGCAACGGCGACGTCGGGGCGGCAACCGGGGTGGCGGTTCATGCCTATGGTGCAAATGCGTCGATGACCGCCACGCTGAGCAACGCCGACGGCGAGCTGCTGATCGTTCCCCAATCGGGGACGCTCCACCTTGTCACCGAGTTCGGCCCTTTCACCGTCGCGCCGCGCCAGATCGCCCTGATCCCGCGCGGCGTCCGCTTCCGCGTCGATGTCGACGGCGCGGCGCGCGGCTATGTTGCCGAGAATTACGGCGCGCCGTTTCGCCTGCCCGATCTCGGCCCGATCGGATCGAACGGCCTCGCCAACCCGCGCGACTTCGAAACACCGGCGGCGGCGTTCGAGGATAGCGCCACCCCGACGGTTCTCCTCCACCGGTTTCAGGGCAAACTTTGGACGACGACGCTGGGGCATTCGCCGTTCGACGTTGTCGCGTGGCACGGCAATCTTGCGCCGTGGCGGTACGACCTGACGCGGTTCAACACGATCGGCAGCATCAGCTTTGACCATCCCGACCCGTCGATCTTCACCGTCGTCACGTCGCCGAGCGATACACCGGGCACCGCCAACGCCGACTTCGTTGTCTTCCCGCCGCGCTGGCTGGTCGCCGAGGACACGTTCCGCCCCCCGTGGTTCCACCGCAATAGCATGAGCGAATTCATGGGGCTGATCGAGGGAACCTATGACGCCAAGGTGGGCGGGTTCGCGCCGGGCGGGGCATCGCTCCACAACGCGATGAGCAGCCATGGCCCCGATGCCGCGAGCTATAAGGCCGCCGTCGCCGCCGACCTCAAGCCGCACAAGCTCGTCGACACATTGGCGTTCATGGTCGAAAGCCGCCACGTGTTCCGCGCCACCGCTGCCGCGCTGGCGTCGCCGCAGCTTCAGCCCGATTACGATTCGGTCTGGAGCGACTTCGCCAAGGCGGTGCTGCCGTGATCGACGCCACCCATGATCCGGCGTTGACGAGCTGGGGCGACGTACCAGCGGAACACGATTTCCCGGTCCAGAACCTGCCCCTCGGCATTGGCAGCATTGGCGGCGGCGCGCCGCGCGGGGTTACGGCGATCGGCGACCATGTCGTTGACCTGGGCGGACTGGCATTGACGGGCGTGATCGACGCTGACCTTGGCGCGCTCGTCGCGGGGCCAACCCTCAATGCGCTGCTCGCCGACGCAAAGGCCCGGCGACGGTTACGCGCGAGGTTGTCGGCGGTTCTGACCGATCCAACGCAGCGATCGGCGGTCGAGCCACACCTGTATCCGGCGAGCGACGTCGTTATGCGCCTGCCGGCCGCGATCGGCGACTACACCGACTTTTACGTCGGCATCCACCATGCGCGGGCGATCGGGGCGCTGTTTCGGCCCGATCAGCCGTTACTGCCGAACTATAAATACGTGCCCATCGGCTATCACGGGCGCGCGTCCACGGTGCGCGTTGCGGGAACGTCGGTCGTCCGGCCGAGCGGCCAGCGCAAGGCCCCGAGTGACTCCGATCCGACCGTCGGCCCAAGCCGCCGCCTCGACTTCGAACTCGAGATGGCGGTGTGGATCGGTGGCGGTAACGCGCTGGGCGAGCCGATCGCGATTGCCGACGCCGCCGACCACATCGCGGGTCTAGGGCTGCTCAACGACTGGTCGGCACGCGATCTGCAGGCGTGGGAATATGTGCCCCTGGGGCCGTTTCTCGCCAAGAACTTCCTGACGAGCGTGTCGCCGTGGATCGTTACGAGCGAAGCGCTCGCCCCGTTTCGCCGCGCGCAGGCCCCGCGCGCCGACGGCGACCCTACGCCGCTGGCGTATCTGAACGATGCGAGCGACCAGGCGTCGGGAGCTTTTGCCATCGACCTGTTCGTCGACCTGACGACAGCGGCGATGCGCGCGGCGGCGATGCCCCCGGTTCGCCTCGCCGCGAGCGCCGCCCGCCATATGTACTGGACGGTGGCGCAGATGGTCACCCATCATGCCTCGAACGGCTGCGCGCTATACCCCGGCGATCTGTTCGGCACCGGCACTTTATCCGGCCCCGACCGGACCAGCTGCGGCAGCCTGATGGAGCTGAGCCACAATGGGGCAGCGCCGTTCGCTCTGCCCGACGGCGACACACGGTCATTCCTCGCCGACGGCGACGAGGTCATCATGTCGGCCCGCGCCTGCGCCGAAGGCTTCGTGTCGATCGGCTTCGGGACGTGTTCGGGAACGGTGCTTCCGGCGGTTTAATCGCGCCGTGCCGGCAGGAACGGCGCCAGCGCCAGCCACAGCCAGCCGAGCAGCATCGCCGTCCCGCCGACCGGAGTGATCGCGCCAACCCAGCGCGGACTGCCGAGAGCGAGGGCATCGAGCGACCCGGCGAAGATCAGGCTACCCCCCAACACCGCCCATGCCCCGCCACGCACGGTCGGCGTGTCGCGCCAGCCGAGGAGCGCGAAGACCGCGATCGCGTGCGGCAGCTGAAACTGCACGCCAGTCTGGAGGAGCATCTTCGCCAGTGGGTCGGTCACGCCGTGGACGGCCGCCGCGCCGATCGCGATTGCCGCCACCGCGCTCAACGCGGCGAGCGATGGCAGGTAGCGTGCAGGTGTGGCGGTCGGGAAGGCGACCGTCATTCGGCCCGAGCGAGACAGGTGGCGATGACCTTGTCGATCTTGTGGCCGTCCATGTCGACGACCTCAAAACTCCAGCCGTCGGCGTCGAACAGCTCGCCGGTTTCGGGCAGATGACGAAT
>JAYTXW010000265.1:0-3993 GCA_043742745.1 Sphingomonadaceae bacterium | reverse complement strand
TTGTAGCTCCATAACGATATCCCCTCCGCCAAATCAGGCAAAGGACGTGTCACAATCAGCCCAAAACGAAAACCGCGGCCGCCAGCCACCGCTTACAGTGAAACGATCAAATAGACGCGCATTATTTTCGCCCCCCAGACACCGGCAAGCTTTCACACGTCGTGTATCTTGGTAAGCGGCATCTGCAGTGGCCAAGGCCTCATGCCTGATTCACTGACGAAGCGTCGGTTCGCTACTTGTGTCATTTCGATATTAGCGCATGGTCCGAAGCTGTTGGGCGGACAATCCCGCGCAAACTATTTCAGCACCAGCTCCGCATCCACGACCGCGACATCGGACATCATGTCGAGATAGGCGTCATAATACGCCTTGTGTGACGAACCGACGATGTTGAGGACGCGCGCACCGGCTTGGTTACCGAAGGTAGCGCGGATGTTCGACACCATGCGCAGGTTGCGAACCTCCCACCACGCGAGATACGTCCGCCCATAGTTTTCGGGTGACGGGACGTTGATCGCCGCCTTGTAATCGAGCGCGACAAAGGTTCGCAGATTTTCCGGGCGGTTGAGGAAGCGATAGTAATCGAGCAGGTCGGACCCGGTCGCGAGCGAATGTTCACGCCGCTTCAGCTCGTCATAAAATGGCGATTTGGCACTCGACCAGATTTTGTTGAGAAATGGTTCGAGCCCCGGTCCCGCCGATCCCTGGATACTGTCGGCAGTATGATCGTCGACGGCGTAAACGCGCTGCAGCCCGAGGCGGGCGGCAAGGACAACCGCGACATCATAGGTCTCGTTCGGTTTGGCCCCGGCGCGGGTGACGATTTTCAGCAGAGCGTCGTCGATACCGTCGCCAGTGTGGCGCTCGGCGGCGGGCAACTGCAACCATTGGACGCGCGCCGACGGTCGGTCGTTGGCGGCGAGGAAATAGCCCGCCAACTGTCGCCGCTGCGCCGCGCTTGGCTGAGCGGGCCATGTCACCAGCGTCTTTTCAATCTGAGCCATCGCGGCGGGGACGGTCAGCCCGGTCGCCTTCTCGGCATCTTCGGTACCGAAACGATAGGTGTCGAACATCCCCGGATAGCGCGCGCTGTACCGCTTGAGGACATCGCATTGCTCGCCGGTGCGTCCCTCGTGGGTGATGATGTCGGGTTTGAACGCTGCAAGCTTGTCGAGGAGCGGGCCGAGCACCTCGGGCGTCACGGGCTTGTCCATCTGACCAAGGTGAGTGCTGCCGATCGTCAGAACCTGCGTCGCGGCACCCAGATACGCCCCCTTCCAGCTGCGCGGGTCGAAAGCGGGAGTTTCAGCGTGCACCGACTCGGCGATCACGACCAATATCAGCATCGCATAACCCAAACGCATATCGAACGCTCCCATCAGACGACTGTGTGTTATACGAGTAACACGCGAAAGTAAACGAGCCTGTGGCTCATCGCGACCGTTGCCAGGAACTGAATGCTGCTAAGGGCTCCCAGTCAGTTTCAGACATCTAGCGCCATTTCCGCAAACATCGCCGAGGCCAAAGATTACGCTGTCCTACACGATCGTTTTTTTGCCTATTGTTGGCGTGACGAGTGTCGACGTGGGGGTGAGAGTGACTGGAGCGACCGGAACGACAGTGCGGACTTCCGCAAGTGACGCCGCGCGACCACGTTTTTTACCGGGAAGGGATTTTGTTATTTTGCGTGGGGCATGACCTTTACGCGACCTTAGCGCCGCTGGTTCGTCAGTACGAGGGTTCGGCGGGCGAAGGGACCGAATAGGTTACGGATCGGCGGACTCGGGGTCGCCACACTTGCGGTTGCGGCAGCCATGGGTGGTCGCCGGTCAGCGCGGCGACGGTCGCGACCCGGCGCGGGCTTCGCCAGACGGCGACTGCGCCCGTCGTCCCCAGCGCGGTGCGGTCGAGCTTGAGCCAGCGCGGCTGGCACCAGACGGGAAGCCGCCGGTCGCTGACGACGATGTCGGCGGCGGCGCACGCAGGGGCAAACGCGGGGCGTCCGATACGGTCCTTAGACAGCGTCGCGAGCAGGCGAAGGCTCGTCGGCCCCGACCCAACGCGCGCGACACAGGCATCGACGGTGCAGTCGCCCGCCGGCAGGTCGGCGATCGCGGCATCGGCGGTCGATGCCGTCACCCCGCCCCAGACATCGCGGAGGAAGTCGCCGGTCCGTTCGCGCAGGAGCGCCATGCGCGGCCCCTCGGCGTCATAGGCGTCGATCAGGATGCCGACGTGGTGGCCGTCGGCGCTGACGAGCAGGTCAGGGGGCTGCGCGGTAAGCGCCAGCGCCGCCCCGACGGCGATCGGCACCACTCCGAACCAGCGCGGGCGCGTCTGCCAGATGAACAGCCACAGGCCGCCGCCGACGAGGAGGGCATAGGCGCTGACCGGCATCAGCCCGAGGCGGATCACCGACCCCGGCCACGCGGCAACGGTGTTGGCGAGCGCGATCAGCGCCTCCATCGACTTGCCGAGGAGCCAGTAGAAGGGGTGCGCGATGCCCAACGGGTCAAGCGCGAGCGCCACCACCAGCAGCGGCATGATGACAAAGCTCGTCCACGGGATCGCGAACAGGTTGGCGAGCACGCCGTACGCCCCCGTCGCATTGAAGTGGAACAGCGCGGTCGCTGATAGTAGCGCCTCGGCGATGACGCCGGTGACGATCAGCCCGGCGAAGTGCTGGGCCGTCCGCGATACCCACGACGCATCCTGGCGCGGCGTCGTCAGCCAGCGCCCGGCCTTCGAGTTGAACAGCGCGACCAGCCCCGTCACGGCGGCGAAGGTCAGTTGGAAGCTGGGGCCGAGCAACGCCTCGGGGCGGATCGCGAGGATGATGAAGCCCCCCGCCGCGAGCAGCCGCAACGACAGCGCCTCGCGCCCGAGGATGATGCCGATAAGGATGACGACGGTCCCGATGCACGACCGCACCGTCGGCACCTGCGCGCCTGCAAGGATGGTATAGGCGATCCCTGCCGCGGCGGCCGCAGCCGCCGCCATCGCCTTGACCGGCCAGCGGAGCGCGATCCACGGCGACAGGCATAGCAGAGCGCGGGTCAGCCACATTGTCCCGCCGACGACGATCGCGATATGGACGCCCGAGATCGACAACAGGTGGCCATCCCCGACCAGCGCATCGCGAGGTTGGTCGCGGTCGAGATCTGGCCTTGGTCGCCGGTCACGAACGCGGCCGCGATCGCTCCCGCGTCACCAGGTACCTGCGCCTCGATCCGGCGCGTCAGCCGCGCGCGGGCGTCGTCGAGCCAGTCGCCGATGCCGTCGGGCGATGTGGCGGCGCGCGTGATAACCGCCGTACCGAGCGGGTAGCCGGTCGCGCCGATCTGGTTGAACCACAGCGTCCGGGCGAAGTCATAGCCGCCGGGGAAGCTTGGTCCCTGTGGCGGCAGCAGCATCGCGCGGACCCGGACGTGGGCACCGGGAGCGAGGCCCGCGGGGACGGCGCTCGTCTTGAGGCTAAGACGGACGTGCGGCGGCAAGCCGGGGTCGGCGGGGGCGAGGATGAAGCGGACTTGGCCGCGCCCCGAACGAACCTCGACGCTTTCGACCGTGCCGGTGACCTCGCCCTCGTAGCGGTCGCGGAGGACGGGACTGGCGACGTCGGTCGAACGGTACGCCGCGATGCCAACTCCGAGCGCGGCGAGTACCCCGCCCCACACGAGCATTCGCCCGACGACGCCGCGCCACGCCAACCCGGCGACCGCGACGCCGCTCGCTACCGCGACGGCAGCAAGCCGCTCGCCCGCCCACGGCAGCATGAAGTACAGGACTATGCCGAGGCCGAACGCGGCGGGCGACCATAACGGGATCTGGGCGCGTTCGGTCAGGAGCCAGTCGTCGACCGTCGTCGCCACCCCCGCCAGCCGCGGCCAGCGCGAGGCCGCCCCGCCCGGTGCGTCAGCGATCGACGACATCCGCCTCCGCCAGCGCCGCGCGGTGCTGACGCATGGCACCCCGCCAGACGACTGCTATCGT
>JAYTXW010000264.1:0-2027 GCA_043742745.1 Sphingomonadaceae bacterium | reverse complement strand
GGGTGCTTAACGGTTTTGGGGTACGGCGGCCCTACCTGAGATCGCGCGATCCGATTCGGCTTGTACGGTGAGGGCGAGCGGCGTACGCTCGCGAGCCATGCGGGCGTGGACGTCGTTGTGGACCTTGGCGCAGCGGGTGCGGGTGGTCGCCGAGCCGGTGGTGGCCGCCCCGCCGGTGCCGCGACCGGCGCCGCCGGTCCGCCCGACGATGGCGGCGACGGCGACGCGGTTCGAGCAGATTGAGCAGGCGGTGTGGGCGCAGATGCGCCCGGCAGTGTGTGCGGCGGTCACCGCGGCGCTCGCCGACGAAGCGGCGGCACTGCGCACGGCCGCCCGCCCGATCTGCTGCGGGCAGCCGATGCGGCGGCACGAAGCCCGGGCTGTGTCGTGGCTCACCTGGGTGGGCCAGGTCCGCGCCACGGTCGATCGGTATCGGTGTCGCACGTGCGGCACCGACGTGCGGCCGCTCTTCGACCGGCTGGAAGTAGAGCCGGGCCGACCCAGCGGAAGGCTCGCGCGGCAATTGGCCCTGCTCGGCAGCGTCGTCCCATTCACGCTCGCGGCCGATCTCGCCGGACCGCTCCTCGGCGTCCGCGCGAACGCGATGATGATCTGGCGCGCGGTCCAGCGGCTCGGCGCCGCGGCGCTCGCCCACACCGACGCGCTCAGCGCGTATCACGCGACGCCCGGGAGCGAGGCCCGACCCGCGGTGGAGATGCCGGCCGCGGTCGTCGTGGCTGTCGATGGGTGCGTGGTCGGCGTGCAGGCGCGGCCGACGCGACGTCGGCGACCGAACAAGACGGCGGCGCTCCCGCCCTTGCCGCCGGTCGCCGACCGAACGTTTCGCGAAGTGAAGACCGGCGTGGTCCTGCTGCCGACCGACCGCGTCACGCTCCCCGATCGGGCGGGCCTCGTGCGCCGCGTGGTGGTGACGGGCCTGGCTGATGCCGATGCGCTCTTCCGCCAGATCACCGCCCAGCTGCGCGAGCGCGGGTGGTTGACGGCCCACACCGTGATCGTGGTGATCGGGGATGGGTCGGAGTGGATTTGGCAGCGCGCGGCGCTCTTCGCCCACCGCTGTGAGATCCTCGATTTCTGGCACGCGATGGAATACGCCTGGGCCTACGCGCGCCTGCAGTTTGGCGAGGGCGCGCGGCGCGCCGACCAGTGGACCCGCCGGATTGCGACGGACCTCAAAGCGGGCCAGGTCGAGGCCGTGATCGCGCGGCTGCACCAGCTGCAGCCGCGCTCGCCCGACGCCGCGACGGCGCGCGACGACCTGGTGCGGTATTACACGACGCACGCGACCCGCATGCACTACGACGTGTATCTGGCCCGGGGCTATGGCATCGGCAGCGGGGCGGTCGAGAGCGCGCACAAACAAGTGGTCCACGCGCGGCTGCGCCAAGCGGGGATGCGCTGGTCGGTGCGCGGCGCGCAGCACGTCCTCGCGTTGCGCGCGCTCTTGCTCAACGGCCAGTGGGCGCAGACCGACCAGCTCCGGCTCGCGCGAGCGGCGTGATGCGGCGCGCCGTCGTCCCGATGGACTTCCGCGCGCAGCTCGAACAGACCCGCCTCGACACGCTCGCCCTGCTGCGCGCCCTCGACCGCGGGCTCGGCGCCCACCCCGCCCCGGCTGCGCCCCTCGCCACGCTCGCCGAGGCCGATGCCGACTGCGCCGAAGCCCTCTGGGCCCTCGACCAACCGCCCGGCATCCTCGACCTCGCCGCCATGATCCGCGACACGACACGGACCCTCCGGCGACTCCCCCCGATCCGTCAGCATGTCCGCGACGCCGTGCCCCACACCCTCGCCGCGCACGTCAGGCACCTCGAACACACCATCCGCACCACCCTCGACCCGCGCGAGGCGTACAACGACATCCCGGGCCACGATCCCCAAAACCGTTAAGCACCCGGTCACCGACAGATGGTGGTGCCCGACCCGGCGGCTTCGCGAGGCGCCGATAGGCGCTGGTACTCTCGGCGGCTGACGGTTCGCGTCACGGTGACGACACGCCCTGGGGC
>JAYTXW010000263.1:0-7252 GCA_043742745.1 Sphingomonadaceae bacterium | reverse complement strand
CGTCTACTTCAACCGGCCGCTTCTCGCAGCGGCATGAAACCGGCAGACGCTCCACTTAGCAATCGCGTCGAGCTGTGCAGATGAACCGAGCCACCTCTGCGGGCCGGCAGCGATGATTTGTGGGCAGGCATGATTTCAGCTAGCATTGCTGGCGTAGGTAGCACGACGGCCACAGACATGTTCCGGCTTATGTCGGCAAAACCATCGCCGCGATATCGCCGACACCTCGCGTCTGCGCCCACCGTGGAACACCGAAACTGCTACTTATGTGCTTCCGAGACAGAACGAGCCGTGTACAAAATCGGTCGAGCCCGATCGCATAATTGGCGTCGGACCCGCACGCTTCGGCGACCCTATTTTAATCAGTCCCTGTATCCGCGTCCCGCTTCATCCGTTTTTCGGCAGCATGGGCGTTGCGCCTCCGTTGTCGTTCGGGCGCTATGACAGTGCGCCGCCGACGATAATTGGCGGCAATATGGACGACAAGGCGCTGGTCGCGGTGACGACGCTGTTTCTGCCGGTTCACGCCAAGGGGGCGCTATTTGAAATCGGCGACGGCCACGCCGGACAGGGCAACGGCGAAGTCGACATCACCGCGCTCGAGACGTCGCTCGTCGGCACGCTCGAATTCGTCCTCCACAAAGGCGCGCTGCTCGCCTATCCGCGCGCCGAGACGCCGACGCATTATATAGCGATGGGGTTCGATGACGACCTGTCGAACGCGACGCGCAAGGCGCTGCGCAACATGATCGACTTCCTCGTAGCCGAGAAACACCTCAGCCGCGACGACGCTTATATGCTGATCAGCGTCGCCGGCGACGTCGAGATAACCGAGCTTGTCGACCGCAACAAGGGCGTCCACGTCATGATCGCCAAGGCGCTATTCCGCTAGACCTACCCGACCGCCGCGACTTCGGCGAAGAAGTCGATGAACCCGAGCGTCGCGTCGTCGAACCCCAGCACCTTTGGGTTAACGCTGTCGATCAGCATGTACTCGTCGGGGGCGTGCGCGCCGTTGCCGTGACCGAACCCGAACTGGCCGGCCGGCAACGACACCGGCGGCGCGGTGAAGACGAAGCCCGGCCACGACCCCGACAGGCGCGGGTAGACCGACGTCTTGACCCCGGCGCGCGCGTACGCCGCCAGTTCGGCCTTGATCAGCGACGAAGTCTCGCTCGTTTCGGTCGGATCGTAGCCGCCGCTGACGTTGACCTCAATGTCGCCGAAGCCGCGCTTGACGAGGTGCGCCTTAAGCTTGGCGATGCAGTCGTCCTTCGTCTGGTCGGGCACGAGGCGCATGTCGATCTTGGCGACCGCGCGTGACGGCAGGATCGTTTTACCGCCGGGGCCAGTGTAACCCGACACCAATCCCTCGATATTGACCGTCGGCATGGCTGCCTCGCGTTCGAGGACCTGTGGCCACGCGAGATCGCCGACGAAATGCTTGATACCCATGCTGCGCATCGCCTCGGCGGGATCGCGCTTAGCAGCTGAGTCGGCGATCATCGCCTTCTCGCGCGGGGTCAGCGCGCGGACGTGCTCGAACCAGCCGTCGATCGCGGGCGTATTGCCGTCCGCGGTCACAAGCGTCGTCAGCGCCTCCACGAGGTGCCACGCCGGGCTATCGACGATCGCCTTGTTGCTCGAATGCAGGTCCTTCGCGGGCCCACGCCCCCATTGTGTGCCAGTGGCGACGAGTTCGAGTTCGACGATCCCCTTCGCGCCGAGGTTGACGACGACGCCGCCGTCGACCGGGTTCTGCCAGCCTGCCGGGATGATCGCACCGACGCACGGCTTCAACGCCGCGAGGATGTCAGGCCGTCGGACGATCTGCGCAAAGTGCGGCGAGCCGATCTCCTCCTCGCCCTCGCAGACGAGGACGAGGTTGACCGGCGGCTTGCGTCCGGTCGCCTTGTAGGCGTGGAGCGCCGCCAGCACGATCGCCTGCGGCCCCTTCTGATTGGTCGCACCACGACCAATCATGATCCTGCCGAGGCCGGGCCGGTCAACAATACGGCCTTCAAGCGGTGACGACGACCATTCAGCCGGGTCGAATTGCTTGACGTCGTACATGAAATACAGCGCGAGCGTCTTCTTTGCGCCATTGTCCATCGTCGCGAACACCCCCGGCACCCCGTCGGTCGCGACCCGCTGGACGTGCTCGAACCCCGCATCTCGGGCGAGCATCATGATATTGCTGCAGCCCGGCTCGATGTTGAGCTTCTCGGCGGCGATCGTTGGCAGGGCGATCCAGTCGCGCAGTCGCTGGATCGCAGCATCGTGACCGGCCGCTACCGCACGGCGCAGCGCGGGATCGACCTCGGCCATAGCCACCCCGGGAAGGGTCAATGCGGCCCCGACGGCGGCCCCCTTGAGCATTGTGCGTCGGTCGATCGCGGCGTTCATCATATTGCCCTGTGTTGATCCTAGTGTCGCTCGATGGCCGTCGTCTGCCGCAGACGGTCATAGTCGCTGCCCGCGTTCCACGTTGGCCAGCCGATAGTGTTGGCCACCTCGGCGCCAAGCGCAAACGCGACGGTCGCCTCCTGTATCGTGCCGGCGAAGGTCCATGCCGGGTCGAAGGCGTCGCTCGGTTGATGGTAGCGGTCGCGGTTATACGCCGCGACGATCAGAGCTCCGGCCGCCTCGCCGCCGTCGATCAGGTCGCGCCCGGCGCGGAACGCGATCGCCGGCACCCCGATGCGGGCGAATGAATAATGATCGGACCGGAAGTACCACCCCGCTTCGGGCGAGGGTTCGGGATCGACGCGCAGGCCGTGCGCGCGGGCGATGCGAACGACATCGGCTTCGACCGGTGTCCGCCCGCCGCCGATCATCTCGATATCGCGCGCGGCGGGGAGGACGACGTGCGGGTCGAGGTTGATGACGAGCGCTGTCGTCGCTAGCGGATAGAGTGGGCGCTTGGCATAATAGTCTGATCCCAGCAGCCCCTTCTCCTCGGCCGTCCACGCGGCGACGACAACCGACCGCGCGGGACGCGGGCCACGCGCAAAGCCGCGCGCGATCTCGATCAGTTCGGCCGTTCCCGTCGCATTATCGACCGCACCGTTGCGGATGGCGTCGCCGGTCGCATCGGGACCGTTCGTCCCGTTGGCGTCCCAGTGCGCGCCGTAAAGGACGCTCTCGTTCGGTCGCGATGCTCCCGCGAGGCGGCCGACGACATTGTGGCTAGTGATCGGCGTCGCTTTGAGAGTTCCGTCGAACGATAGCGTCGATCCGGTCAGCGGAAACGCGCGAAAGCCGGGCGACCGGGCACGCGTCTTGGCGGCCGCGAGATCGAGCCCCGCACCGCGGAGCAGATCGGCGGCGGTCGCCCGCGACAGCCAGCCCGACGCCTTCAGTGACGACGTCGTCACGACCGGGGCGGGAGCCATCTGCGGCAATGCGTCGCCGCTCGCGACCTGGCTAAACGGATAGCTCGCCGCCGCGTCCTCATGAATGACGAGGACGGCGATGGCCCCGGCACGTGCCGCCGCCTCGACCTTCGAGCCGAACCGGCCCGACAGCACCATGCGCTTGCCTTCGAAGCCGAGGTCGCGGGACGCTTCGAAGTCCGGATCGTTGGCGAGGACGACGGCGACCTTGCCCGCCATGTCGACGCCGCCGTACGCATCCCAACCGAGCTTCGCATCGACAACGCCGAAGCCCGCGAATATCAGCGGCGCATCGGTCACCACGGTTCGCCCGGGCAGCCGCAGCGCCAGCGTCGCATCGCCGCCGAGTGTCAACGCGCGCGCGGTCGGACCGATCGCCAGCGTCATCGCCGCACCCGGAAGTCGGTCGAGCCTGATCAGCGGCACGTCCTGCAGCCAGCCGCCGTGCTCGCCGCCGGGAGCGAAACCTGCCGCCGCGAGCGCGTCGGCGATATAGGCGATCGTCTTTGCCTCGCCCGGCTCGCCGGGCCCGCGTCCGGCAAATATATCCGACGACAGAACGCGAACGTCCTCCTTGATCCGAGATGCCGACAGCGGTTGCAGGGCGCCGGTTGCGACGGCGGCGGCGATCAAGATCAACATTGTTCGATCAATCACACCCGCAGGGTCCATGGCAAGGCGAATGCTCGCTCGCCGAGATCAACCAGCAATGTAGCACACTGTCGAACCGCATATCCGGCAGTTCGAGCGTGTCCAAACGTGCGACAGCTATCAAGCACTTGTACCTAGATGCGACCGCGCTCCGTACGGCCTCCGACCATATACGGTCCGCCAGCGATTGCGCGGATCGAGCCGATCGCTCACACTCGGCCATGGCGACCGGGGAACGGCTTTTGACGCGACCATACTGCTTGCTTGCCGCCGCCGTATCCCTGCTTGTCAGCGGTACGACCGCCGCAGGGGCGAGTACCCCGCGCGACGCGGTACGTAGCTGGCGCGTCGCCCACGACCACCAGATACTCGCCGACTTCAGCGCCTTCCTCGCCATGCCCAATGTCGCGACGACCCTCGCCGACGTCGATGCCAACGCCATTTACATCGCGCGCGAACTCGAGGCGAGGGGCTTCCGGACCGAACTGCTCCGCGCTGCACCCGGGACGCCGGCGACGGTCTTCGCCGAGCGGTCGACGCCCGGGGCGAAGCGGACGGTGCTGTTCTATGCGCACTACGACGGCCAGCCGGTTGGCCAGAAAGGCTGGCTGTCGCCGCCGTTCACGCCGACGCTGCGGACTCCGCCCCCGGCGAGCGCGGTCGCCGACCCCGCAGCCCGGCTTGACTCTGATGCGCGCCTCTATGCCCGCGGTGCCGGCGACGACAAAGCCTCGATCATGGCGATGCTCGCCGCGCTCGACGCGCTCAAGGCTGCCCGGGTCGCGCCGACGGTCAACATCAAGCTGTTATACGAAGGCGAGGAGGAGCAGGGCTCGCCGCACTTCGCCGCCATCGTCCGTGCCCACCGCGACGCGCTACGCAGCGACCTGCTCGTCATGGGTGACGGCCCGATGCACCAGTCGGGGCGGCAGCAGATCAACGGCGGCAACCGCGGCATCACCAGCTTTGTCGCCACGATCTCTGGTCCGGCCAAGCCGCTCCACGACGGACACTACGGCAGTTGGGCGCCGAGCCCGGCGGTGATGGCCGCCGACTTCGTCATGCAGTTGCGTGACGACGAAGGCCATATCAAGATCCCCGGCATCTACGACGACGTGACGCCGGTCAGCGCTGCGACCCGTGCCGCGCTTGATGCGATGCCGCCGGTCGAGGCCGATCTCGAGAAAGCGCTGCTTCTCGGTCGCAATGTCGGGCCGGCGCGACTTGCTGACGGATATATGACCCCGACCCTCAACATCCGCGCGATCCACGCCGGCGACGACGGTCCCAACGCCGCCAATGCCATCGCCACCGAGGCGACGGTGTCGGTCGACTTCCGCCTCGCACCCGGCGAAACACCAGCGCACGTCAAGACGCTGACTGAGGCGTATCTGGCGACGCGCGGCTGGACCATCGTCCACGCTATGCCCGATGATGCGACGCGCCTCGCTCATCTAAAGGTGTTGCGCCTCGACTGGGAGGCAGGCGGCGCGGTAGCGACGATGACACCGCTCGATACTACAGCCGCGCTGGCCGTGGCGGCGTCGATCGCGCGGACGACAGGCACGCCGGTGATCAAGCTGCCGATCGTCGGGGCAAGTTCGGGTTTCGCTGAGGTCGTCGACGCCTTGCACGCGCCGATGGTCGGGGTCAGCATTGCCAACTACGACGACAATCAGCACGCGCGGAACGAGAATTTGCGGCTCGGCAACCTGTGGGACGGTATCGAAGTCTATGCCGGTCTGCTCGCCGACCTCGACTGGTAGCGGCAGCTCGCGGCCGAACCTCGCATCCCATGCTAACGGCAGCTTTCCTGCATTTGACAATGTAAGCTGCCAGACGGCTTTCGGCCCCAATCCCGGCAGTTTGCCGTGGGTCTGGGCGTCGAATTTGCTGGTTTGGCCGTTTATTTCTTTCCGTTGAGCCGACAAGGCGCCACTGCTTAATCGCTCACAGCGAGTAGGCTCGGCTTGGAAAATTCGAACGTCCCAGGGTCCTCGATTTACCTGATTAATTCCCGCTCGCTTTTCATTATATGACCTCGCTGGGGGTCACATTCTGCTTAAGATATTGCAGGATGCGCGTCGCTCATCGGGGCTGACGAGGGGTGCTCTTGGCGCCCGCGTCGGCGTCGACGCGCAGACGATCAAGCGGCTCGAGGCGGGCGTGGGAACGGTGCGGACGCTGGTCGCGGTAATGGCGGCGCTCGACTTTGATTCGACGGGCGTCGGACCGGGGGCGTCGCTGCCCGAGCAGTTACGCAGGCGACGGTTAAAGCTAAAGTTATCGCCCGGCCGGCTGACGGAGCGAGCTGGGATGTCGCGCGCTACGGTCTCAGTCTGGAAGGCGACGGCGGCTCGGTCGCGAGCTTGCTTCGCTTGCTGGCGGTGATCGCACCCAAGGCAGGCCGTCGTGCGCCGGAGCGGTCGTATTGGGGTCAGGGCGACAAAATCGATCGCGACAGCCGGTTCACGCCGCACGAGTTCATGCAGTCGATCTACGATGCATTCGGCCAGGTGGCCATCGATCCGTGCGGGCATCTGCTGAGCCCCGTAGTTGCGCATCGTCGGATCCTGCTCAGTGAGGACGGCGACGGTCTGGCCGACGACTGGTCCGGCAGGCTCGCCTACGTTAATCCGCCGTTTTCGCAGCTGTTGACGTGGCTGCGCCGTGCGCATCAACAATGGCAGGCGGGGCACGTCGAGACGGTCGTCTGCCTCGTGCCGGTGCGAACTGACTCCGCCTGGTTCTGCGCGGCGACAACATGGATGAGCGGCACAGCGTCAATTAGGATGAGCGGTTAGGGGTCTGTTTCCGGGAGGGCATAGCCCGAGCGGGAGCGGACCCCTTAACCGCTTTGGCTTCACCTGCGGGTCGATCCCGGCAACGTCCCTCTTCGTGGGGAGGCGGACGATGCCGGGTAGACATGTCAACGACCTGCTCTGTCAAACTAACCAGTATCTGGTTCGTTGTCAGTATTTTGAGCTCCAAAGCGCCTTCAATCAGACGATCTTGAGGGGAACATAATAGGCACCGAACATGACTTAATTAGGACAATCTCCGGCGTACGCTCTCGCGTAACCATTTAGGGAAACGGTGGTGCATTTGTGTAAATAGGCGTCGAAGCATGACCCCCCTTGTTACATGGCGTAACCGGTTGAAGTTATGTTGGAAACTGCTAAAACCGAGGGGTCCAGATCGGCGCC
>JAYTXW010000262.1:0-22084 GCA_043742745.1 Sphingomonadaceae bacterium | reverse complement strand
TATCTGTATGAGACCAACCGCACCGATTTCGCCGACGTTTTTGCTAACGCGCTGTTGCTCGGCGACCGCGTCCTGCGGAACACCGCTGAGGACAAGGCGGGCTATGTTCAGGCCGACTTCAACGTCACCAGCCGGCTCAAGCTGACCGCCGGGGTCCGTTATACCGACGAGACCAAGCGCATCGCCGTCAACGACAATCGGCAGGTGCGCGGGGTCAACCTCGTTGGTCTGGCGACGTGCGGGACCAACCCCGCCGCCGTCCCGACGTCGCTCTGCATCGATACCGGAAACCTGATCGCCACGACCGGCGTTCGGATTCCGACGACGCAGACCGCGCGGCTGTGGACGCCGCGTTTCGCCATCGACTACCGCGTCAGCGATCAGGTGCTGGTATTTGCTTCGGCGACGCGCGGCTTCAAATCGGGCGGGTGGAATGCACGGTCGACCAACCCGCAGCTGCTGCTGCCGTTCGATCCGGAGAAGGTGTGGAGCTACGAAGCCGGCTTCAAATCTGACCTGTTCGACCGGCACGTCCGGCTGAACGTAACCGCTTATCTCGAGGACGTTTCGAAGCTTCAGACGCTGTCGGCATTCGTCAATCCGACGAGCGGCGCGCTGACCTTCCTGACGCGCAATTTTGCCGATTATCGCAACTATGGGCTTGAGGCCGAACTGACGGTGGTTCCGGTCAAGGGCCTCAATCTGTTCGCCAACGGCGGCTATCAGAACGACAAATACAAGATCAACTTCAACGCGCCCGCCTTCGACCAGTACGGCGTCCAGTCGGTCGGCGCACAGCAGGCGGCGTGTCAGGCGCAGCTTGCGCTCGGGCGGATCGGCGGTGGGCCGATGACATCGGCATGTGCCGCTGGCGTCGTCACCGCGCAGGGGAAGATCGCGACCCCGGTGCGAACGCCGGACTTCACACTCGCACTGGGAGGCAGCTATGAACTGCCGCTCGGCGCGCTCACTCTCGTGCCCGCGATCAACGGCAGTTTCCACACGGCGCAGGAAACGGGCACGAGCAACCTGACCTTTTACTCGGGCGCGATCACGGGGACGAATGGGACGTTCCCGGTCAATCCCAATGGCGGCACCGAGATCGAGGGCTCGCGCAGCGCCGCCGCATGGCTGGTCAACGCGAGCCTCGCGCTCAACGGGCCGAACAAGGCGTGGCAGCTATCGGTCAATTGCACCAACTGCTTCGACAAGGGCTTTATCCAGTCAACCCTCGGCAATTATTCGTACCTCAACACCCCGCGGATGTGGCAGGTGCGTGGGCGGTATAACTTCTGATGTCTCGCCAAATCCGCGCGTGACCAAGGGAGACAATGTGAAGCCGATGATCGACCCATGCTACGCGGGGAGCCTTTGACCGAGTTTCGTCGTGGCTGGCGACCGCTCGTCGCCTCGTTGCTCGGCGTGGCGTGCGGGGCGTCGCCGCTGCCGTTCAACGTCCTGCCGCTGGTCATGGGGCCGATCCACGCCGAGTTCGGCTGGGATTTCAAGGCGGTCAGCGCCGGGGTAACTATTTTTGGGCTGATTGCCGCCCTAATGGCCCCTGTCTTTGGGCGGCTCGCCGATGCCCGCGGCGTACGGCTCGTCGCGCTCGCGTCGACATTCGCTTTCGCCGGCATCTTCGCCGCCTTCTGGTTCCTGCCGTCGTCGCTTGCCGGATATTACGCCTTTTGGGCAGCGCTCGGACTGGTCGGTATAGGCTCGACGCCGGTGACGTGGAGTCGTGCCGTCAGCCTGTGGTTCGCGGGCAATCGTGGGCTCGCGCTCGGCATCATGCTTCTCGGCACCAGCCTGGCCGGGGTTGTCGTGCCGCAGATCGCCCATCGCGCGATCGACGCCGGTGGCTGGCGCATGGCCTTCCCGGTTGTCGCGCTGTTGCCGCTGCTCATCAGTTTGCCGGTCGGGCTGCTGTGGTTCCGCGAGCCCTCCGTCGCCGAGCGCCCGGCGGGGTTGGCCGATGCCAATGGCGATATTGCGGGGCTGTCGTTGCGGCAGGCCGCGCGCGGCTATCGCTTCTGGGTTCTGCTGGGGTCGATCCTTGTCGTGGCGCTGGCCTATGGCGGGGCGCACATCCACATGGCGCAGATGGTTGCGCTCCATGGCTTTGACGCGGGCACTGCCGCCAGCGTGATCGGCGTCGTGGCGATCGGCATCCTGTGCGGGCGGCTGGGGGTGGGCATTTTGTTCGACCGGATGTGGGCACCCGGCGTGGCTTTCGCGTCGCTGCTTCTGCCCGCAGGTGCGGCGTGGCTTTTGATGGGGACCGCGCACCTCCTCCCGCCGCTGCTCGTCGGTGGGTTCCTGCTCGGTTTTGCGGCGGGGGCCGAATCGGACGTGATCGCTTTCCTTGCCGCGCGCTATTTCGGAATGCGCCATTACGGCGCGATCTATGGGGTGCTGTATATGCCCTTCGCGATCGGCTCGGCGATCTCCCCCATCCTCTACGGTGCCGTCCGCGATGCGACGGGCGGCTATGACGCGATGCTCGTCGCCGCGTGCGCGATGTTCGTGGTGGGCGGCGGGCTGCTGCTGACGCTCGGGCGCTACCCTGACGGCGGGTTTACGGCAGCCGCGACTGGCGCATGACCTACGCCGCGCTCGCCTTTCAGCTGACGGCGCGCTCGGTCGATGGCTGCGTCGACCGCGCGGCGGCGCGGGCGCAGATGATCGGCCATATCGCCGACGTCGGCGCACAGCTGACAGCGGCGCGCGTCTTCATCGAGCAGTTCGGCGGCGCGCCGTTGCGCCTCGTCGTCCTCCCCGAATATCTGCTCACCAGCTTCCCTGGGCGCATCGGCATCGCCGAATTCGCCGACAAGGCCGCGATCGAAATCGACGGCCCTGAATACGCCGCGCTCGGCACAATCGCGGTGGCGCAGAAGCTCTTCCTTGCCGGCAATGCGTATGAGGTCGACGCGCACTTCCCCGGCCTGTATTTCCAGACGAGCTTCGTTATCGCACCGTCGGGCAACGTCGTCCTGCGTTATCGCCGCCTCAATTCGATGTTTGCACCGACTCCCCACGACGTGTGGAGCAAGTATCTCGACATCTACGGCGTCGACGGCGTGTTTCCTGTTGCGCACACCGAAATTGGCAACATTGCCGCGATCGCCAGCGAGGAGATCGTCTATCCTGAAATTGCCCGCGCCCATGCGCTGCGGGGGGCCGAGGTCTTCGTCCACTCGTCGAGCGAGATCGGCTCGCCACTGCCGACGCACAAGGCGCTTGCGCGGCGCGCGCGGGCGTTCGAGAACCTTGCCTATGTCGTTTCGGCCAACACCGCCGGCATCGCCGGAACGACGATGCCGCTCGCATCTGCCGACGGCAATTCGGCGGTCGTCGACTGGAAAGGGGCGGTGCTTGCCGAGGCGAACCCCGGCGAGACGTTCACCGCTTTTGCCGACGTTGATCTCCACGCGCTCCGCGCCGCGCGGCGCAAGCCCGGCATGACGAATTATCTCGCGCGCCAGCGGACCGAGCTATTCGCCGCCGCCTATGCCGGGGCCACCCATCAGCGCGCCGACAGCCTTGCCGCTGTCACGCCTGACCGTGATCATTTCCGCCGCGTCCACAACGCGACCATCGAACGCCTCGACCGGGAGGGCCTGATATGACCGACGTGCCGCCGCCGTATACCGCCGTCGCGCGCCACGGGATGTCGCCGACTCCCGACCATGACGAGGCGGCGCGGTTCAACTTCCTTGCCGGTTTCAACAAATATCTGAGCGCGGGCGTCGGCGGCGGCAACGCGCGCGCCTATGCAGCCCGCGTCCTGCCGGGCTTCATCGCCGAACATGGTCGCGAGCCCGCAGACCGCTCCGAAATCCGCCGCGCGATGAACCGTGATCCGTGGCACCGCTTCTGGTCGGCGTGCAAGCGTAACTCGATGGAGATGCGCCAGCACAACGGGCGGCAGATGGTCTTGCGACAGCTTGACGAACTCGACGGCCGCGCGGCGCAGTATAATGCCGGCCGCGACACCCTCGTGTTAAATGATGCCGTCGAGGTGCCGCGCTACCAGCGCGCAGTCGACATTCATTGTATGCCCGGCAGCTATCACGGCGAGGAGCGACCGGGCGACGTTTCGGCGGGAGCGAATTACGACTGCGGCATCTTTGCGACGACCGGCGGCGGTCTCGGCGCGCTTAACGATGGCGGCGGCGCGGCGCTCGTCGCATGGGCGCAGCGCGAGCGACCTGGCTGGCAGCCGCGGCGCATCCTCGATATCGGCGCGACGGTCGGGCACAATATCGTCCCTCTCGCAATTGCCTTTCCCAATGCCGAAATTATCGCGATCGACACCGCCGCGCCGGTCCTGCGTTACGGTCATGCCCGGGCGCAGTCGCTCGGCGCGACTAACCTGCGCTTCGTCCAGATGAGCGGCGAGGCGCTCGACTTCCCGGACGATTATTTCGACTGGGTCCAGACGACGATGTTTCTCCACGAGTTGTCGGGAACGGCGCTGCCGCGCGTCATCGCCGAGGGCGTCCGCGTCCTCAAGCCCGGCGGGCTAATGCTCCACCTCGAGCAGCCGCAATATTCCGACGATATGCCGCTATACGAGCAATTCATTCGCGACTGGGATGCCTTCAATAATAACGAACCATTCTGGTCGGCGATGCACGGCCTCGACCTCAAGCAGGTGATGCGCCGTGCCGGGCTACCCGAGGTCTTCGTCGCCGGGGTCCGCGCGGTCGTCGACGAAAGCGTTTTTCCCGACCAGAGCAAGCAGGTCGAGGACCATGGCCGTGCAGCGGTGTGGAATGCTTACGGCGCGTGGAAGCCCGCCGCCGAATGACCGAGGGCATCGACTGGATCGACCGTGCCGCCGAGCGCGCCAAGGGCAAGCGCCCAGCGTATTTCGACACGCCCGAGAGCGACCGGACGCTGTCGATCGTGCTGGCGCTGGTGGCCGAGGTGTCGGCGCTGCGCGAGCGGCTCGATACCGTCGAACGCCTGCTCGACACGAACGAGGTAATCCATCGTGCCGACATCGAAGCCTATGTTCCTGATGCCGCCGCCGGACGTGAGCGCGGCGTACTGGTGAAGGCGTATATCGCGCGGGTGATGCGCGGGATGACGCAGGAAATGGAGGCGATGGCGACCCCCGAGCCGAGCGTCGAACAGGTCAGCCGCGAGCTTCGCGACTTATGACCGGGCAAACTCATCGCACGGTGCGCGGGCGCATCCGCTACACGTCGAAAAAGCCCGAGCGCCTCGACGCCGAGCGCGGGCGCGAGTGGTTCGCCTTCACCCATCACACCGACGGCGGCGTCGTCCTGCGCGCGCAGTGCGAGATCGACCACCCCGCGCCGACGGTGATGCGCGACGTCATCCTCGCGCTCGACCCCGACGGCCGTGCCCGGAACCTCCACGTCCATCTTGTTGTCGGCGATGCGCCGATTGGGTCGGGGTGGTTCGATCTGAGCCATCGGGAAGGCGGCGGCACGGTGACGTGCGAGAGCAACAGCCCGTCGCTCGGACGGCTGTCGCAGCGGATCGATTTCACCGGCGGCCTCGACGGATTTGGGACGCATCCGATCGTCGGCGACGGCTATCTGACCAAGTGCATCGATACGTCGCGCGGGCCCCACCGCCGCGAAATCCGTGTGTTCCTGCCGTCGCCCGACCATCGCGGCGCTACCCCGCCGATGATCGCCGAGCACCGCATCGGCCTCGAATATCTGGGCGACGAAACCGTCACCGTCGCCGCTGGAACCTTCGCGTGCCGCCGCTTCCGCTTCGTCGACGACGTCACCGGCGGCGGCATGGGCGGGGTCGAGCACCCGGCCTATGACCTATGGGTCACCGCCGACGACGACCACCTGTTCGTCCAGGGCGGCGTCGGCGGCTATATGGCGACGTGGTACGAGCTCGCCGAAGTAACGCGATGAACCGGCCCCGGCGCTCGATCCTGTATCTGCCCGCTGCCAACGCGCGCGCGATCGTCAAGGCGCGGACGCTCGACAGCGACGGCGTCATCCTTGACCTCGAAGACGCCGTCGCCCCGGCGATGAAGGAGGCGGCGCGCGACGCGGCGGTCGTGGCGGCGGGCGACGAGTGGGGCCACCGCGAGCTTCTGCTTCGCGTCAACGGCTTGACGACGCAGTGGTCGGAAGCCGACTTCGCCGCGGTCGAGAACAGCGGCTTTGCCGGCGTCGTCGTGCCCAAAGTCGACAGCGCCGCCGATGCGCTCGTCGCGGTATCGCGCGCGCACGGCCGCCCGGTGTGGGCGATGATCGAGACGCCGCGCGGGGTCCTCGCCGCCGCCGCAATCGCCGCCGTGCCGGGGGTAACCGCTTTGGTTGCCGGGATGGCCGACCTGACCAACGACCTCCGTGCGCGCCCCGGCCCCGACCGGTTACCGTTGCTCTACGCGCTGAGCACGATCGTCGTCGCCGCGCGGGCGAGCGAGATCATGGCGTTCGACGGTGTCTTCACCGATCTGACCGACGCCGCCGGGCTCCACGCCGAGGCAGTGCAGGGGCGGAGCTTCGGCTTCGACGGCAAGACGCTGATCCACCCGAGCCAAATCGACACCGCGAATGCCGTGTTCGGGCCGTCGCCTGCGGAAGTCGCCGACGCCGAAGAACTGATTGCCGCGTATGCCGCAGCGGTCGCCGACGGGCGCGGGGTGACGACGTATCGCGGCAAGCTCGTCGAGGTCCTCCACGTCGCGGCGGCGCAGCGGGTCCTCGCGACAGCGGCGGCGATAAGTGCGCGCGGTCAGCCTTCGGCGTAGGCGGCGAGCGGCAGCGGTGCGCCGGTCTGACGGAGAAGCGCGACGCGGCGCAAGAACCGCGTCAGCCCCGCCTCGCCCATTCGCGACGGCCCCAGCCCCGACGCGCCGAACGACGATTTCTCTGCATCCCACACCATCGCCGTCAGGCTGGCGTCGTTGATCGAGATCGCGCCGGCGTTGAGCCGCTGCGCGACGGCGATCGCGTGGTCGCCGCCGACGACAGCCGCCGACAAGCCGAACGGGCCGGTGTTGGCGAGCGCGATCGCCTCCTCAACGGTGTCGAAGACAGTAACGGGAATGACCGGGCCGAAGGTTTCTTCGGTTAGAAGTGTCGCGTTTTCGGCAACATCGACGAGTATCGTCGGGCGTAGATACAAGCCGCCGCCGCGCGTCTCGACGGTCCCGCCGGTAAGGACGCGCGCTCCCTTGGCGACTGCGTCGGCAATCTGCGTGGCGACGATTTCCGCCTGAGGGCCGAAGATGAACGGGCCGATATCTCCGTGGTTAATATCGGGATAGTTGAGCCGAACGCCGTCCGCAGCGGCGACCAGCGCGGAAAGGAAAGGCGCGGCGATCGTTCGGTCGATGAGGACGTGCTCGATCGACTGACACGCTTGCCCGGTATTGACGATCGACGCCCGCAACGCGACGCCCGCCGCCGCCACCGGATCGGCCGAGGCGAGAACGATCAACGGGTCCTTGCCGCCGAGTTCGAGGCTGGCTGGTATGAACGCCCCTGCCGCCGCCAACGCCACTTTGCGCCCGGTCGCGACCGAGCCGGTAAAGGCGATATAATCAACGTGTTTCACCAGCGTGGCGCCGGTTGCGCCGTCGCCTTCGATTATGCCGAGCGGCACGTCCGCTTCGGCTAGCGCGGCGACCAGTGGGGCGATGAATCGCGGTGTGATTTCAGAGGGTTTGACGATTACCGCGCATCCGGCGGCAAGGGCAGGGACAGCGTCGATCAAGGCAAGCGTTAATGGGAAATTCCACGGCGAGATAACCCCGATCAGCGCGTAGGGGACAAGCCGCGTCGAAACGACAATCCCCGGCGTGGCGCTTTCCCGTACATCGCCTGCGGCGCGGGCAATCACGGCGGGGGCGAGGCCAGCCCAGCGCCGAAACAGGCGAATCGCCCCGTCGACCTCGATGCGGCTGACCTTCGCGCGGCCCGTATCGATCATAAGAGCGGCGGTTATCGCCGCCGCATGGCGTTCGATCGCATCGGCCACCGCCGCAAGCCCCACCCCGCGCGCTTCTGGCGATAGCGCCGCCCACGCCGGTTGCAGTTTCCGGAGGCGGGTCGCAATGGTGGCAACCCCGGCGGGGTCGAGCGGCACGAGGGCATAGTCGACCTCGCCGGTGCGCGGATTGCGGACCCTCATTGCGCACTCCTTCCGGGTTGCTGGCTCACCCAACTGTCGAGAATTTCGCTGCCCGTCGCGAACCATGCGTGTGGTCGCTCCGCTAGGTCGGCGAACAGGCGCTCGATCGCGCCGATCCGGTATGGGAGCGCGGAGATATATGGCGTCAGGTGGATCGGCAGCAGGCGGCCGCCTTTCTCCTTCGCGAGCCAATTGAAGGCGTCGGTAAGCTGCTCGGCATAGCTCGCCGCCGACGCCTGACAGCTGCCGATCACCTGCCGGTCGCTGAGTTCGTGGTTCAAGGGCAGGTTGGCGAGGCCGTTGGCGAAGCGCCATGGCAGCTCGTCGTTGACCCAGTCGCAGCAATAATCGACCCCTGCCGCTTTTAGCAGGTCGACCGTGTTCCAGCTTTGCGACCGCGCGATTGACAGCCACCCACGCGGGCGGGTGCCTGTCACACGTTCGAGCGTGCCGAGCGAGCGGGCGATCAGGTCGCGCTCGTCGGCTTGCGCCAGCCCGGTCGCGATCGTGCCGTTCATGTCGGTCGAGTGGGCGACGATTTCATGCCCAGCGGTGACGATATCGGCGATCAGGCTCGAATAGCGTTCGGCAATCGCGGCGTTAGTCGCGAATGACGCGCGCACCCCCGCTGCGGCGAAGGCGTCGAGCAGCCGCCCGACGCCGACCCGCGTCCCGTACTCGCGCGCGGTGTAGTGGCGATAATCGGGGTACGCTGTAGCCATGTGGCCGGGCGCGCGGAATGGCATGTCCGACGGCACAAGCGGAAACCATTCGAGGCTGACGACGACCCACACCGCGACCATCCTGCCGCCGGGCCAGACGACCGGTGCGCGCTCGTGCAGCGCCGACCACGGGTAGAGGTCGTGATCATAGCCATGGCGACGGCGAGGATAGTCGAGGTAGGCGTCGTCGAGGCTCATCGGTGCGCGCGATACGCATCGGCAATCTCGCCCGCCCGCGCGATCCATGCGCGCCCGTCGGCGGCGATGTGCTTCAGGACCGTCTCGAACGCGGCGATGCGGTGCGGTTGGCCGATCAGATAGGCGTGGAGGGGGATGCACATCACCGTGCCGCCCTCCGCCGCGAGCCGCTCGTATTGGTCGATCAGCGCGCGCGCGTAATCGCGCGGGCTCATATTGTAGATGAAGAAGCCGTAGTGGTCGTTGACCTCAAGGCTGTACGGGATCGAGATCAGGTCGCCGATTTTCGTCCTCACCGGCAACGGGCGGTCGTCGTGGTACAGGTCGCAGGTGTAGTCGAGCCCGGCCTCGGCGATCAGGTCGAGGGTGTTTTCGGTGTGCGTCAACGCCGGGGCGAGCCAGCCGCGGATCGTCTGCCCGGTCGCCTCGCGGACGGTGCGAATCGAGTCGGCGATGATCGCGCGTTCCTGCTCGACGCTCATGCCGTAGGCGTAGCGGGTGTTGTATATGCCGTGGCTGAAGAACTCCCAGCCGCGCGACGCCGCGTCGGCGATGACCTCGGGATGGTGCTGGCACAAGGCGACCGACAGCGACACCGACCCCGGAAAGCCGTGGCGCGTCATCGCGTCGGCCATCCGCCAGTGCGACACGCGGTTGGCATGGTCGCGGTGGCTGTAGCCGACGACGTCGGGGTGGGGCTTGGTCCAGCTCCTGCGCTGCGGGTGCGCGGGCGGGTCAATCTCGTAATATTCAAGGTTCGGCGCGACCCAGATGGCAACGCGCTTATCGCCGGGCCAGACGTTCTGCGGACGGTCGGCGAAGCGCGCGAAATCGTACAGGCCGGGGTCGGCCTTCACGTGTCGGCAAACCATGTATCGACGTCGGCGATGGGGACGACGTCGGCGTATTTGAGCTGAAGGTCGGTCAGGTTGGCCCAGTGGTAGCTGCCAAGCTTGTCGGCGGTGGTCTCGACGGGGACAATCGTGCGGTATCCGCGGCTGAGGCTGTCGACGGCGGTCGCGCGGACGCACCCCGACGTGCTGCCGCCGGTGACGACGACGGTGTCGACCTTGTGCCACACGAGCAGCGACTGAAGTGGAGTTTCGAAGAACGCCGAGGGCATCCGCTTGGTAAACTGGGTGTCGGTCGGGTGGATGTCGCAGCGCTCATCGTAGGCGTGGCGGCGGTCACCGATCTTGATATTCTGGAGCGAATCGGGTGTGTCGGTCCGCGTTCCCCATACGCTGGCGTCGCTCGCGTCCGCCGCGTAGCCGACGCGGCTCCACACGACCGGCATTCCGCGCGCACGCGCCAGCGCACTGATGCGGTTGACGTGCTCGATCTGGCGCGGGTCGGTTTCGTACGCGGTCTTGAACTCGTCGATCCGGGTATAAGCGCACTGAAAATCGACATTGACGACCGCCAGCCGAGTGCCGAAGCCGAATTTCGCCCGCGCCGGATTGGCCATGACGTCGTCAAAAATCTGCTTCGCGGTGCGGCCGTCGTCGATCATGCGGGTACCGGTGCTCATAACCAAATCCTAGCGCGTGACGATTTCGCTTGTCGAGAGCAATTTGTCCGGACAAATTGTCGACCATGATCACCCGTCACTTCATCGACGTTGGTACGCGCCGCGTTCACTACCGCCGCGCGGGATCCGGGCCGTTGCTGCTGATGGCGCATCAGAGCCCAAGGTCGTCGGCGGAATACGAGCCCCTGATGGCGCGGTGGGCCGAGCATTTCACGTGCATCGCCCCCGACACGCCGGGCTTCGGCCAATCGGATCCGTTGCCTGGGGAGCCGGAAATCGACGACTTCAGCGACGCCATGATCGCTTTTCTCGACGCACTTGGGGTGGACACCGTCGCGGCCTATGGCTTTCATTCGGGCGGCATCATCCTGATGAACGCCTTCAAACGGCACCCGGCGCGTTTCACCGCGCTCGGTTGCGGCGGCTATGCGATCTGGTCCCCTGCCGAAATGGCACTGTTCGGCGAGTCTTATCTCCCGCCGTTCGAGCCGTCGGCTTACGGCGAGCACCTGACGTGGTTGTGGCATCGCATCCTCGAACAGAGCTGGTTCTTCCCGTGGTTTGCAACTGATGACGCGCATCGCCTTCCCGGGGCCCACGCCGACCCGGCGCGCGTCGATGCCGTCGTCCGTGAGATGCTCGATTCAGGCGCGGCGTACCGCGCGGGTTACGGCGCAGTTCTCTGCGCCGTGCGCGACATTCCGCCGTCGGATGCGATCACCCCGCCGGTGCTGATCGCGGCGTACGACGGCGACCCGCTTCAGTCGCATATCGATCGGCTGGGCGCGATGCCCGCCGGGTGGACGGCGATAAAGGTGGCGACCCCGACCGATCTTGAGGACGCGATGCTGGCGCACCTGCGCGAGTCTCCCGCGCCGACTCCGGTGTCATTGCCCGAGGCGAATGACGAGGGCTTCATTCACATCGCGGCGGGCGGCTTTGACGGGCTGATCCACTGGCGCGGCGAGCGCGGTCGGGGGCTTATCATTCACGCGCCAGGGGGGTCGATCGAGACGCTCGATGGGTATAAGCTTGCCATGGATCTCCCTGGTCACGGCCTGAGCAATCGGTGGCCCGGCGCCCCGACGACACGCGGGGCGTGGGCGGCGGTGCTGGCGGCGGCGGCGGCGGCGCTTGGCGCGCAGGCGGTGCTCGAGCAGCCGGTCGTGCCGGGCGACCCAACGCAGCTTTTCCCGGACCTGACGCCCGACCGCTTCGGCGCGTATCTGACCCGTGCGTGGAGCATCGCCCGTGCCAGCGTCATTTTCGAGCCGTGGTATGAGGGTGGTGCCGAAACGGCGCGGACGTTCGACCCCGCCGACCTTGCGCCGGATCGGCTGGCGGTCGCAACGCGGTCGCTACTGCGCGCGAGCGCGGCGCGGGCTTATAGGATTGCTGTGGGAGATGCCTGATGGGAATTCGTGACGACATGCCGTTGCTCGCGCGCCACGAGGGCGTGTGGGATGGGGCGTACAAGCATTACGACGCCGCCGGGACGCTGATCGACGAACACGCCTCGCGCATCTTCTGCCGCTTCGTCGACGGGCCGATGCCGTACCACCAGACCAACCATTATAGCTGGCCCGATGGGCGGACCGAGGTTCGCGAATTTCCTGGCACCTATCACGACAAGCGCGTCTGGTGGGACAACGATCTGATCAAAGGGTCGGCGTGGGAGGTTGGGCAGGATGACAAGGCGCGCTCGGTCATGCTGACATGGGAGCGGACCGGTGACCCCGAACTATATCTGTACGAGATGATCCAGATTGCCGATGACGGCCTGACGCGGTGCCGGACGTGGCACTGGATTCGCAGCGGGCGGCTGGCAACGCGAACGGCGATCGAGGAGACGTTCGTCACGCGCGACTGGCGGAGCCTCGAACCCTGACCCCTCCTCAATCTGGGCCGCGCACCCTTTTCGCCAAGCTATGGGACGCGCACGCCGTTGCGCCGATCCCCGGCGGCGCGCTGATCGCCGTTGACCGACTGTTTCTGCACGAGCGCATGGGGTCGGTCGCGCTGCAAACGTTGCGCGATGCCGGTCGCACCGTCGCCGATCCGACTCGGGTGTTCGCGACGATGGACCATATCGTCGACACCCGCCCCGGTCGTACCGGAACGCTTGTCGCGGGCGGTGAGGCGTTTCTCGACGCGACGCGCGACATGACGCGCGCCGCCGGTATCCGCCTGTTCGACATTGGCGACCCCGACCAGGGCATCGTTCACGTCATCGGCCCGGAACTCGGCCTTGCACTTCCTGGCAGCACGATCGCGTGTCCCGACAGCCATACCTGCTCGCAGGGCGCGCTGGGGGCGTTTGCGTGGGGCATCGGCAGTTCGGACGCCGAGCACGCGCTGGCGACAGGGACGATCCGGATGCCGCGACCGAAAACGATGCGAATCACCGTTTCGGGGCGGCTGACGGCGACGGCGAAGGACCTTGCGCTCCACATCATCGCCACTCACGGTGCGGCTGGCGGGCAGGGGTTTGCGGTCGAATATGGCGGCGAGACGGTGCGCGCGATGGATGTCGAGGCGCGGCTGACGTTGTGCAACATGGCGACCGAATTCGGCGCGGTGACGGCGACGATCGCCCCCGACGACGCGGTTTTCGACCGGCTGCGCGGGCGCGCCTATGCACCGAAGGGGGCGATGTGGGATCGCGC
Source organism: Sphingomonadaceae bacterium (assembly GCA_043742745.1). Classification (GTDB taxonomy): domain Bacteria; phylum Pseudomonadota; class Alphaproteobacteria; order Sphingomonadales; family Sphingomonadaceae; genus Polymorphobacter_B. Next base: position 8,822 of record JAYTXW010000262.1, on the reverse strand, counting down.
CGTCGCGACGTGGCGGGGGCTGACAACCGATGACGGCGCGACCTTCGACCGCGAGATCGCCGTCGACGCGGCGAGCGTTGCGCCGATGATCAGCTGGGGCACGTCGCCCGAACAGTCCGCCGCGTTCGGCGTGGCGGCGGGAATGAATGCTTACATGGGCGTGAGCGGATCTATCGTCGGCCTGCCGATCGACGCCGCGTTCATCGGCAGCTGTACCAACGGCCGCTTGTCCGACCTACGCGCCGCCGCAGCGATCCTATCGGGTCGCCACGTTGCCGTCGGGGTGCGCGCCCTCGTCGTACCGGGGTCGAGCGCGGTCAAGGCCGCCGCCGAGGCCGAGGGGCTCGACCGCGTGTTCACCGCCGCCGGTTTCGAATGGCGCGAAAGCGGCTGCGCGATGTGCTTCAACGCCGGCGGCGAAACCTTCGCCCCCGGCAGCCGCGTCGTCTCGTCGACCAACCGTAACTTCGAAGGCCGCCAAGGCCCCGGCGTCCGGACGCACATCGCCAGCCCCGCGACGGTCGCGGCAAGCGCAGTTATGGGGGTGCTCACCGACCCGCGCGATGTGCTGTCGGCGCGGGGTGCCGCATGACCGCCTTTGCCCCCGTCACCACGGTGACCGCGCGCCCTGCACCGCTGCTGCGCGACAATATCGACACCGATGCGATCATCCCGTCGCGGGAGATCAGGAGCGTTGGCAAGACCGGCCTCGCCGATGGCCTGTTCGCCGCGTGGCGCTACCACGCGGGGACGCGCGAGCCTGATCCGGCCTTCATCCTCAACGATCCGCGCTATGCGGGGACGGCGATCATCCTCGGCGGCGCCAACTTCGGGTGTGGCTCGAGCCGCGAGCACGCCGTTTGGGCACTCCACGAATACGGTGTTCGCGTCGTCATCGCGCGTGGGTTCGCGCCGATCTTCGCCGGGAATTGCGTGCGGAACGGCGTTGTGCCGATCGCCCTCGATGCATCGTTCGCTGATGCGCCGCTGACAGTTGACCTCGCGGCGCAGACGGTCACGCAGGGTAACCTGGTCTGGGCCTTCGGCATCGCCGCTGAGGCGAAGGCGATGCTGCTCGGTGGGCTCGACGCGATCGACCTGACGCTGGCGAGCGCCGCTGCCATTGCCGACTGGACTGCGCGGGACCGGGCAGTGCGACCGTGGATCTATTTCGAGAACGCCGCATGACTGCGATCCTGATTTCCGAAGTCGGCCTGCGCGACGGGCTCCAGTCGATCAACCGCGTCATGCCGCTCGCGGCGAAACAGGCGTGGATCGCCGCCGAGGCTGCCGCGGGAGTCCGCGAGATTGAGGTCGGCAGTTTTGTCCCTGCGAGCCTGCTGCCGCAGATGGCCGACACCGCGGAGCTGGTCGCCTTCGCCAAGGCGATTCCCGGCCTCACCGTCGTCGCGCTGGTCCCCAACGCGCGCGGGGCCGAGCGCGCGGTCGCCGCCGGGGTCGACGCAATCTCGCTGCCATTCTCGATGTCGGAAACGCATAGTCTGAAGAATGTCCGCAAGGATCATGCCGGGGTCTTGCTGGAAATCGCCGCCACGGCTCGGATTGCCGCCGATGCCGGAGTCCACTTCGCCGTCGGCCTCGCGACCGCCTTTGGCTGTACCTACGAAGGTCATGTCCCCGAGGACCGCGTCGTCCGCCTCGCCGAGGCCGCGCTGGCGGCGGGGGCGAGCGAGTTCAGCCTGTCCGACACCACCGGCTACGCCGACCCGGCGCAGGTCCGGCGGCTCGTGCGGCGGGTGCGCGATGCGGTCGGACCGGCGCTGACCACGCTCCACCTCCACAATACGCGCGGCCTCGGGCTGGCCAACGTCATCGCGGGGCTTGAGGAGGGCATCGGCACCTTCGACGCTTCGCTTGGCGGCCTTGGCGGCTGTCCGTTCGCGCCCGGCGCATCGGGCAATATCGTCACCGAGGATCTCGCCTTCATGCTGCACGCGATGGGGTACGACACCGGGATCGACCTCGACGCGCTGCTCGCGGTCCGCGCTATTGTCGCCGCCGCGCTGCCGGGTGAGCCGCTATACGGTTTCACTCCGGACGCGGGCCTCCCGCTCGGGCTGGCGGAGCGGCGCACGTGAGCTCAACCCCGCTGGCCGTGCTGACCGTCGTCGAATTCACTCATATGGTCATGGGACCAGCAGCAGGCGGCATCCTCGCCGCGCTGGGGGCCGAGGTGATCCGTATCGAACCTATGGGCGGCGACCCGACACGGAACCTGATCGGGTCGGGCGCGGGCTATTACCCGATGTACAACCGCCACAAGGCCAGCGTCTGCCTCGACCTCAAGTCGCCGGATGGGTTTGCCGCCGCCCGCGACCTGGTCGCGTCAGCCGATATTTTAATCGAGAACTTCCGCCCCGGCGCGCTCGATCGGCTCGGTCTCGGCTACCCGGCGATGGCGGCGGTCAACCCGCGACTGATCTATTGCGCGCTGAAGGGCTTCCTTCCCGGTCCTTACGAAGACCGCACCGCGCTCGACGAGGTCGCGCAGATGATGGGCGGCCTTGCATACATGACCGGCCCTCCGGGCCAACCATTGCGCGCGGGGGCGAGCGTCATCGACGTCACCGGCGGGATGTTCGGCGTCATCGCGATCCTGTCGGCCGTCGAGGAGCGCCACCGCACGGGACGCGGCAGCCACGTCGCCGCGTCCCTGTTCGAAACGACGGCGTACCTCGTCGGCCAGCATATGGCGCAATTCGCCGTCACTGGTGTGGCGGCGGCGCCGATGCCTGCACGCATCTCGGCTTGGGCAATCTACGACGTCTTTGCGACGCGCGACGAGCCGGTGTTCATCGGCGTCGTCAGCGACGCGCAGTGGCCGGTGTTTTGCCGTCTGTTTGGTCTGGTTGACCTCGCTGCAGATGCCAGCCTGTCGCGCAACAACGACCGCGTTCGAGCGCGCGATCGCATTTTGCCCGTCGCCCGCGCGGCGATCGCGGCGTTGACCCGCGCGGAGGTCGAGGCGCGGCTCGACGGGTCGGGATTACCCTTCGCGCCGATCCGGCGGCCCGAGGACCTGTTCGACGATCCGCATTTGTTGGCGGGTGGATTGGAGGCGGTGACGCTTCCCGACGGTCGTGCGACTGAGCTTCCGGCGCTGCCGGTCAGCTTCGACGGTGAACGCCCGGTGCAATCTGCGCAGCTGACCGATGCAGGCGTCGACAACAAGCGCAGCTTCGGGCGTCGCTAAACTCAGGCGATCTTTGGGGCCTCGATCAGCAACACTTGGCAGTCGGCCATGCCTTCGCGCAATTGCTTGACCTCGGCGTATTCGGGCGAGTTCCAGAAGGCGAGCGCGGTGGCTTTGTCGGGCCATTCCGAAATAACCATCGACGCGCCGTCGCCGAAATCACCCTCGAGCCCTAACGCCCCCGCCCCGCGCAGGACGTAACGCCCGCCGAAGCGCGCGACGAGCGCCGCCGCCGCTGTTCCATAACCGGCGATAAAGGCGTCGCGGTCGGCGATTTTGGCGGTGACGACCATGTACGCCGCCATGTTAGAACCGATAGCCGAGCGTCGCCCCGAATTCGCGCCGGTCGGCCCCCTGGACCAGTGGCGACGACACCGAATAATTGGTCGAGTCGAAGAAACGCACCCCGGAAACCGGGCGATCGTTGTCGAACACGTTGTTGACGAACAGCTGGAGGCTGGCGCGCTCGTAGCGAGCAGTCAGGCGCAGATTGACGAGCGTCTTTTCACCAAAGTTCTGGAAGTTGTCGGCGCGGACATAGGTCGTCGACTGATACTGCGCGTCGGCGCGGGCCTCGACGCTCAAATCGTTGCCAAAATGCATCGTGTAGCGCGGGCTGAAGATGAACTTGACGTCGGGGACATACGGCAGATGCTAGCCGTTGAAATCGACCGGCGGCAGCCCGGCGAGGATCAACGTTTGCGCGAGCGACGCATCGAGGAACGTCGTGTAGCGCGCGTGGGTGTAAGCAAAGCTTGTCGAGATCGTCAGGTCGTCGAGCATGCGGATATCGGCGTTGACCTCCAGCCCATAGATCTTCGACGCGGCGACGTTGCAGGTGTAGGTCCGATTGGTCGACGATCCGCCGGCGCTCACCGGGTTCTGGCACGCCGCCTGCTGGTTGTACCAATCGGTGTAATAGATGTCGGCGTTGAGGCGCAGCCGGTGGTCGAGGAAATCGTTCTTCGACCCGATCTCGAAGGTATTGGTCTTTTCCGGCGTGAATGCGCGCTGGTTGGCGAAGACGTTGAGACCGGTGTTAAACCCACCCTCCTTCTCGCCGCGCGCGAAGCTGGCGTAAACCTGGTGGTCGCGGTTCGCCTCATATTTGGCGATGACGCGCGGCGTCCAAAAGCGGATGTGCTGCGACAGATCGTAAATTGCCGCCGGGGCAGTCATCGTTGGGTTGCTCGATACCTGCTTGAAGCCCTGCGTCTCGTCTTCGTAGCGGACTTCGCCGGTGAGCGAGAAGGCATCGGTCGCGTGGAAGGTCAGCGAGCCAAACCCCGAATAGCTCTGGGTCGTTTGCGTCTGGCGCGGGAACGAATAGTTCGCGAAACCGGCGGCAGTCAGCGTGCCGGGGCCGCGGTCGGTTGTTACCGTGCGGTTGTCGTAGAAATAGAAGCCGACGAGCCAGTCGAGGCGGTGGTGCCCCGATGACGACAGCCGCAGTTCCTCACTGACGTCGCGGAAGATTCCGTCATTCGACGACAGCGCGTATTGCGACCGGCCGACCGGGTTCGCCGGTGCGAACGGGAAACCAAAGTTGGGGCAGCCACCGGGCCGGTCGCAGATCGTGTTGTCGCCGTCATAGGTATATTCGGCGTGGCGGCGATCGTACGACGTCAGCGACGTCAAGGTCACGCCGTCGAAACCATAAGCAAGCGTCCCGTTGACGCGAACCGTCTTCTCGCGGTCGCCGAAATTGCCCAGCTCGAATGGGAGAGCGACGGTGTTGACGACGACGCCGTTGGTCGGGATCGCTGGCACCTTGCTGAGAAAGATCAGGTTGCGCGTCGGGGTGAAGACGCCGGGGATCGAGCTGCCTGCCGGCGTACCGGGGGCGAAGTTGTTGCGGATGACGGTCGACGGTGGCTGGCCATCATTATTGTTGGTGTACGTCGCGCGGAGCGTCGCCGTAAAGCGTTTGGTCGGACGGAGTTCGATCGTCCCGGTGAGGCCGTAATCTCGGTCGAAATCGACCCGTCCGCCGTCGACTGCGCTCGTGTAGAAGCCATTGAACCGGCGGTAATAGCCGCCCAAGCGGACGCGGATCTTGTCCGATACGGGGCCGCTGATGCTCGCGGTCGTCTTGAACAGGCCGTGGTCGCCGCCGGTCGCCTCGACCGACCCGCCCCACGTGTCGGACGGGCGCTTGGTGATATAATTGATCGCACCCGCGAAGGTGTTGCGCCCGTACAAAGCGGATTGAGGTCCTTCGACGATTTCGATCCGCTCGAGGTCATTCAACTCGAGATCGACGCTGCCCTTGCCCGACAGATAAATGCCGTCGAGGAAGACGCCAACGTTGAGCGGCCCGAGCGTTTGTGCGGCACCACGAATAATCGGCAGCTGGTTCTGCCGCCCGAATAGCGGAGTAAAGTTAAGACCGGGAGTCAGCTTGGCGACAGCGGCGATACTTTCGATCCGCGCCGACTTGATGTCAGCGGCGGTAAAGGCAGTGATCGTGACGGGCGCGTCCTGTAACCGCTCCGACACCTTGCGCGCGGTAACAATGATGTCGCCCGGCAATACCTCGGCAGCCGCGACGGTGGCTGCTGTCGTCGGCGTGACCTGTGCCGATGCCGCAACGGCGGCAAGTGTGGATGCCGCAACGGCGGCAAGGCCGGTTGCCCCCAACAGAAACGCCTTGCCTAACTTGCCCATCCTGTATCCCCCGCCGTTACAACAAAATTGCCCTTCGAAGCGACGATTTATCCAGACAAATCTGCCGTCCGAAAATTGTGCGCCGCTGCTTGTCACCCGAATGCAACACCGGTAGCTTGTCCGGACAAATATTGTGGAGAGTTTTGATGTTTGGCTTGGCTCTCGCGATCGCTGCAGCCGTCGCCGCTTCCGGGGTCGCGCCGCCGAAGGATCACGTGCCGACCGACGTCCGGCGATTGACGATCCTTGTTCGCGACGTCGACGCCTCGCTTAAACTGTACCGCGACGTCCTTGGGCTGAAAGTCAATTACGATGCGATCATCCCGGTGTCGGGAGTCGCGCTACCGGCGGGCGTGCCGGGAAACAAGACGCGGCTCGTCCTTCTGAACGGGAATGATGCGTGGGTCGGCTGGATCGGGCTGATGCAGTACACCGATCCGCCGCTTGCCGACCCCGGTCCGTATGCGACACGCCTGCCGCGTGGTGGGCACGTCGTCGTGATGAACACCGACGACGCTGCCACGCGCTGCGGCGCGGCCGAGGCGGTCCCTGGCGTGACCTTCACCGCCGACGCGCACGTCAGCGAATATCCTGGGCGTAATGGTGCGCCGGTGATCCGCGTTCGCGGGTGCAACTTTTTCGACCCCGACGGCACGTTCATCGAGTTGAACCAGATCCTGTAACTCGGTTTCGGAGGGGCGGGTGGGCGCTATTTTTTCGCGGCGTCGATCTTCTTTTTGAAAAACGTCCAGCTCGTTTCGTTCGCGCGGGCGTCATCGACGGGCGGCGGCACGGTGTACGTCGGATAGGTGCTCGCGATCTGATCGCGGATCACTGCGGGCAGGTCGGCGATCCCGGCCACCGTCCCGCCGGTCGCGTTGAACACAAGGACGCCGCCGCGCCCGGCCATCTCCATCCACGGCAGCCACGGGCTGATCCGCACCCATGCAATCGCCGGGTCGGCGCGCGGCTTTGACGCATCGAGCAGGTCACGCGCGTCGGCGGTAAAGTCGAAAATCTCCATTGCGTGATACTGGTTGCCGGCAAACGCCTGATAATCGCCGCCGAGCGGGTTGGTGTAGAACAGCGGCACCTCGGTCGGCATGAACACGCGCCCGCCCTCGATCCGCGCGCCAAGGTCGAACGGCTTGCCGTCGCGATCGACCGGAAAAACCGGCGCACGCATGTTGACGGGGTCGTTGGCGACGTGGACGACGTCGACCGTCTTGCCGGTCCACGGGCTGGTCCATGTCTTAAGGACGGCGTGGGTCACGGGGTCGAGGTAGAACATCAGCTCGCGGCTGACCTGGCGAAAGCCGGTGCCGCGCTTGGCGTCGGCGACCGTCGTGCACTGGCGGACGTTCATCCCCTCGACGTCGAACAGGTGGCGGTCGGGTTCGCCCTCGACGCGCGAAAACACCTTGCCCGACCAGTGATAGACCACTGCCTCGCCGTCGCGGGTCGAACACTGCACTTTCCGCATCGCCGTCAGCGCGTCGGCGGGAACGCCCAGGTCGAGCGTCCGCGCGCTCGCCGGCATGGCCGCTCCCGTTACTACCGCCGCCGCCAGGGTCACCGCCAAAATTATCCGTCGCATAGCCGTACCCCTTGACCGATCGCGCAAAGATGTCCGGACAACCTTGCCGGGTCAAGTCACGGCGGTGTCGCCTCGATCAATTCGATGATCTCACCCGCCGTGCCGCGGACGCAGCCGATCCGGCGGCCCGCGTACAGCGCCCCCGCGACGCGCGTCGGCGGGCCGAGCAACGGCGCATCGACGGCATCGAGCGAATTGACGATGAAGCTGACCATCGCATTGCCCGGCGGTAGTTCGCCCGGCGGGACTGGACGCGGCGTCGCCTCAGGCGGATATTGGTCGATCTCACTCGCCGCGATGCTGCCGACGCGCGTCATCGTCAGCGTCGTCTGATGGTCGGCGGGCAGGCCGAAGGCGGCGTTGATGACGGTGTACGGCAGGGTGTACGTCCCCCCGGCAGCGAAACCGAGACCGACGTGAAAAGCGAGCGCCGCCACCCGGTCAGGCGTCGCAAGCGGAACGATGAAGATCTGATCGACGTCGACCGTCGCCAGGGGCAGGTCCACCCCATCGGCGCTCGGGGTCAGCACCTGGTTGAGGAACAGGACCTCGCCACTGCGGCCGGCGACCTGAAACGGAATGAACGTCGTGAAACTGCCGACCGTCTTTGGTGCGCCGAGAACGCGGAACGCCGACCCGGCGAGGCGCGCGTGGAGTCCGAACACGTCGGCAACGCTGATCTCGAACGCCGCCCAGCCGTACGTTCGCAGCGGCGCATAGCCCGCAACTGTGGTTGCTTCGACCAGCCGGACGTAACAGTCGCGCCCACCGCCGTGGAGCAACGCCGACCGCCGTCCGGCGCACGCCGGTGTCCCCCACGCGGCGGCCAGGTCGGCGGGAATTGCGCCCTCCGCGACGACGCGCAGGCCAAGCGTGGCGTAGTCGGCGACGCTCGCGTCGAAGGCAGCGGACGCGATCGTCCCGCATTTGATGCGGCCATGGGTGTCGAACGGAGCTTCTGTCATCGCAGCAATCTGTCCGGACCCCGGCGTCGCAACAAGCGTCAAATGCGCTGACGGGCACATCTCGCGCTGGGCCGGCACCGGGCGCTCGGACAATGGCGGAGTTGGAGGGAGTCACATTATATGGCTAGAGTACTGTTTTCATTGTCGTCGATTTATTCCTCAGATATCGCATGTCCCAGTCCAATACCTGTCCTGGACAGGTGCTTCTGCGGTATATCTAATGGCATAACTCGATGCATCTCCGCCCGGCTGAAGTGGTTCGAGCGAAACATTCCGACTGTCTAGCACTACTTTGGCAGAAGTGGATCGACGGGGTCGGTTAGAGGTTTCTCACAGTGTGGGCATCGTTGGGTTGGAGGCCGCGCGAACAGGTTGAGGA
>JAYTXW010000261.1:0-12842 GCA_043742745.1 Sphingomonadaceae bacterium | reverse complement strand
AACGCGATCGTCGGGCGGGTGCGGCCGGGCGACCTTGGTATCGATGCGATGCACATCAATCTCCACAAGACCTTCTCGACGCCCCACGGCGGGGGTGGGCCGGGGTCGGGGCCTGTCGTGTTCTCCGCCGCACTCGCACCATTCGCGCCGTTGCCGTTCGTCCGCAAGACGGGCGACCGGTACGACCTGGTCGAGGAGGCGCAGGCGCTGGCGTCGAACGATCACGACCACAGCTTCGGGCGGATGGTCGCCTTCCACGGCCAGATGGGGATGTTCGTCCGCGCGCTGAGCTATATGCTCAGCCATGGGGCCGATGGGCTGCGGCAGGTGGCGGAGGACGCCGTCCTCAACGCCAACTACATCCTGCGCAGTCTCGAGGACGTGTTCACCGCCCCCTTCGCGGCGAGCGGGCCGTGTATGCACGAGGCGTTGTTCAGCGACGACTTCCTCGACGGGACCGGGCTGACGACGCTCGACTTTGCCAAGGGGCTGATCGACGAGGGCTTCCACCCGATGACGATGTACTTCCCGCTCGTCGTCCACGGGGCGATGCTTGTCGAGCCGACCGAGACCGAATCGAAGGCGTCGCTCGACCAGTTGATCGGGGCGATGCGGTCGGTCGCGACGCGGATGCTGGTTGAACCGGCGGACACCTTCCGGTCCTCCCCCCACCTCGCCCCGCGCCGCCGTCTCGATGAGACGGGTGCGGCCCGCAAGCCAGTCCTGTCGTGGCGTGAACCGGAACGGTTAGAAGCGGCGGAATAAGGCCCGTTTAGCGAACCGGAACCGCTAAGGTCGCACTAAGGTCGCGCCCGCGACAGAAATTCATTTTCTCTCCGCCTGGTGGACGCCGCGCTTGCACGACAGATGTCGGCGACAGATTGGTGGGCAAATGAGGTGAGATTGATTTTCATGGGCAGATCATATTAGGAACATACCGTGTAGGACAGCGCTTTTTGGCGCTAAGATCGGCATTCGTTCCGACGGGCACACGTGTCCGGCGGCGAGCACCCGGTTGCCGACCGAGACCGCTCCGCCGGCGGCCGAGGCGTTCAATATGCCAGGGCATCTAACAGTGTTTGTAACTTGGGACCGGCGAGAGCGCCTGTTAGCTTTCTTCCAACATCGATCGCGCGCCGACGACCGAAGCGCGCGACGAACGGGGAGAATCGCCATGATGAAAACTTCGGTACCCGGCGCATTGGCCATTGCATTTGGGCTGGCGATTGCATCGCCGACGATCGCTGCCGACGGCCCGCTCAAATTGCACGACGCCGGGGCGATCAAGGGCGTCCAGACCGTGACGGTCGGCGCATTCAACGTCGGCTTCATCTTCCAGTCGCTCGCCACCAGCACGGCGACCGGCGGCCTGATCGGCGCGTTCGGCGGTGCAACCGATGCCAAGAGCGTTCTCGTCGGCGTCACACCCGAGATGATGCAGGCGATCACCGACGCCGCCTATGCCGACTTCCGTGCGCAGCTGACGTCGCACGGCTTCACCGTCGCCGAGCCCGCGTCGCTGTTCGCCAGCCCGGAATTCGCGCGGGTCAAGCCGATGACGACGCCGTATGATGCCGGGGTCCGGCTCGACAAGCACAGCACGGGCAAGGCGAGTTATTACAAGCCGACCGCGCTGGCGGTCCAGTTCATGCTGCCGGGCGACATCGTCTCGAGCGGGATGAGCGGCATGGGCCAGGCGATGGCGGCCGGGACGAACGTGTACAGCGTGACCCAGTTCGCCAAGGCGTCGGGGGAGGCGGTCCTCGACGTAACCTATCTGATCGACTTTTCGCAGCTCAAGCGACCCGGCGCGTTCAGCTTCGGCGGTCTGCAGGTCAATTCGGGGGTCGCCGTGGTCGAGGACTATTCGAAGCTGAGCGTCGTCACGACGGCGGGCAAGATCGCCGCGATCACGATCGGCCAGCCGGTCGCGGTCGAGGGTGATTTCGCCACCAAGCAGGACACGACCAAGGGTGCGGGCTTCCAAAAGGCGGCGAACATCGCGAGCGGCCTCCTCGGCGGATTGGGCAGCCTCGGCGGGATTGGTGGCCTCGGCGGAATGAAGTTCGGCAATTCGAAGACCTTCACCTTCACCGCCCGCCCCGATTATTCAACGGGCGCGATCAAAGCCGCCAGCCTCGCCAACGGACGGATCATCGACCAGCTCGCCGCGCTGCGCTGAGGCGCGGCGGCGAGTTTGGCACGCCCATGACGGGGATGACGCGCGTCGCTGACCCCTGCTATACCCCCGCCCGTGACCCGTACCATCCGCCGCCTTCGCCTCGTCGCCATTGTCGTGGGGGCACTGCTGCTTCTCGGCGCTGTCGCCGGGGCGGTGCTGTACGGCGTCGCGATTCAGGGGCTGCCTGATGCGGCGAAGCTCGCCGATTATGCGGCACCGCTGCCGTCGACGGTGCGCGACGCGTCGGGCGCGGTGCTGACGAGCTACAGCCGCGAGCGGCGGCTGTATCTGACGTATGACGAGCTGCCGCCACGGCTGGTGCAGGCGTATATTTCGGCCGAGGATAAGGACTTTTTCCACCACGGCGGGATCGATTTCGTCGGCATCGTCCGCGCTGCCGCGTCGAACCTCGTCTCGTCGGGGCGGCCCAAGGGCGCGTCGACGATTACCCAGCAGGTAGCAAAGAACCTGCTATTGAACGGCGAGGTCAGCTATATCCGCAAGCTGAAGGAGGCGATCCTCGCGCGGCGGATCGAGGCGGCGTTCACCAAGCAGCAGATCCTCGAGCTTTACCTCAACCAGATCTTCCTCGGGCGGAACAGCTACGGCGTCGAGGCGGCGGCGCAGTCGTATTTCGGCAAGTCGGTCGCCGATCTCGACCTTGCGCAAGACGCCTATCTCGCGATCCTGCCGAAGGCTCCGTCGACCTATTCGCCGACCGCGCACCTCGACCGGGCGCTCGCCCGGCGCGACTATGTGCTGAAGCAGATGGTCGCCAACGGCTATATCGCCACGGGCGACGCGGCTGCGGCGAGCGCCGAGCCGCTGGTCGCGATCGCCAACCGGGCGCCGTCGAAGCTCGATACCGGCGACTATTTCCTCGAAGACGTCCGCCGTGCGCTGATCGCCAGGTTCGGCGAGACGCCGGCGGCGGGGCGTAACAGCGTCTACGGCGGCGGCTTGTGGATTCGCACCTCGCTCGACCCGGTGTTGCAGGCGGCGGCGGAGAAGGCGTTGCGCGACGGGCTGGTCCGCTACGACCACGCGAAGGGCTTCCACGGCGCGGCGGCGCATATCGACGCGGGGGAGGGCTGGCCCGGGCGGCTGATCGGCGTCCACCTCGGCACCGGCTATGCCGACTGGTATCCGGCGGTGATCCTCGGGCGCGAGGGGGACGACTTCCGCATCGGCTTCACCGATGGGTCGACCGGCACCCTGCTCGCGTCGACCGCGACGAGCACGCTTGGCGACGTCCCCGCCGCGCGGCTGTTGAAGGTCGGTGACGTTGTCCCGGTGGCGAAGTCGGGGCGCGCCTATGCGCTAAAGCAAATCCCGGCGATCTCGGGTGGCTTCGTCGCGGAGGACCCGCATTCGGGGCGGGTGCTGGCGATGGTCGGCGGGTTCGACGCCAAGGGGTCGAGCTTCAACCGCGCGACGCAGGCGCTGCGCCAGCCGGGGTCGACGTTCAAGCCGATCGTGTATGCAACCGCGCTCGACAACGGCTTCACCCCGGCGTCGATCGTCGTCGACGCGCCGTACTGCGTGTTCCAGACGCGCTCGCTGGGAACCAAGTGCTTCAAGAATTTCAGCGGCGGCTATGCCGGGCCGCAGACGCTGCGCTGGGGGCTCGAGCAATCGCGCAACCTGATGACGGTGCGGATCGCGTATAACACGGGGATGGACAAGGTCGTCGCGCAGGCGAAGGCGCTCGGCATCAGCGGCGACGACACTTACCCCGCCGTGCTCGCGATCGCGCTGGGGGCGGGCGACACGACGGTCGCGCGGATGGTTAATGCGTACGCGCAACTGTTCGACGCCGGGCGCAAAAAGGTGCCGACGCTGATCGACTATGTCCAGGACCGCGACGGCAAGGTCATCTGGCGCGCCGACCCGCGCGAGTGCACCGGGTGCAACACCCCCGACTATGCCGGTGAGCCGATGCCGCACCCCGGCGGCGTCCCGAAACAGGTAATCGACCCGCGCACCGCGTATCAGATCGTTCATCTGATGGAGGGCGTGGTGACGCGCGGAACGGCGGTGCGGCTGCGCGATTTCGAACGCCCACTCGCGGGCAAGACGGGAACAACGAGCGGCCCGACCAACGTCTGGTTCGTCGGCGGCACTCCCGACCTCGTTGGCGGGCTGTACCTTGGGTACGACAAGCCGCGCGCACTCGGCGGCTATGCCCAGGGGTCGACGATCGCCGTGCCGGTGTTCCACGACTTCGCCACCGTCGCGTTGAAAGACCAACCCAAGCTGCCGTTCCGCGTCGCGCCCGGCGTGCGCATGGTCAAGATCGACCGCCGCTCCGGCAAGCGCGTTTATGGCGGGACCCCCGACGATACCGACATCAAGGCGAGCATCATCTGGGAAGCGTTCAAGCCCGAATCCGAACCGCGCCGCAGCGGCAGCCTGGTGCGCGATCCCGTCGCCGCGCACGGGCGCGTCATTGTGCGGTCGGACAGCGACTTTTTGACGAACGCGGGCGGGATATACTAGGGACCGCTGCGTTAGGACCGATCCATGCGCGCCGAAGCCGAAGCCTATGCCGTTCAAATCCAGCAGGCGCTCGCCCTGCTGAGGAGGTTTCTTTGACTGGGATCGTGCCCTCCGCCGCCTCGACGAACTGAACGCGCGGGTCGAAGACCCGGCACTGTGGAACGACCCCAAGGCGGCCCAAGCCGTGATGCAGGAACGCCGCCGCCTCGATGAGGCGGTGTCGGCGACGCGGAGCATCGAAAGCGAACTGGCCGACACGTCCGAACTGATCGACATGGCCGAGGCCGAGGGCGACGAGGCGATGGCCGACGACGGCGTCGCCGCGTTGAAGGCGCTCGCCGCCAAGGCCGAGACCGACAAGGTCGCCGCGCTGCTCAGCGGTGAGGCCGACAACAACGACAGCTATATCGAGGTCAATTCGGGCGCGGGCGGGACCGAGAGCCAGGATTGGGCCGGGATGCTCCAGCGGATGTACAGCCGCTGGGGCGAGAAGCGCGGCTTCAAGGTCGAGCTGATGGACTATCACGCCGGCGAACAGGCGGGGATCAAGTCGGCGACGCTGCTGCTGAAAGGCGCCGGAGCGTACGGCTGGGCCAAAACCGAAAGCGGCGTCCACCGGCTCGTCCGCATCTCGCCCTATGACAGCGCGGCGCGGCGGCACACGTCGTTCGCCAGTGTCTGGGTCTATCCGGTGGTTGACGACGACATCGACATCGTCGTCGAGGACAAGGATTTGCGGATCGACACCTATCGCGCGTCCGGCTCGGGCGGGCAGCACGTCAACACGACCGATTCGGCGGTCCGCATCACGCATATGCCGACCGGCGTCGTCGTCGCGTGCCAGAACGAACGCAGCCAGCACAAGAACCGCGCGACGGCGATGAAGATGCTGAAGGCCCGCCTGTACGAACGCGAACTCGCGCGGCGCGAGGCTATCTCCGCTGACGTCGAGGCGGGCAAGACCGACATCGGCTGGGGCCACCAGATCCGGTCGTACGTGCTGCAACCCTACCAGTTGGTGAAAGACCTCCGCACCGGCGTCACCAGCACCGCGCCGGGCGATGTCCTCGACGGCGCGCTCGACCCGTTCATGGCCGCCGCGCTGAGCCAGCGGGTGACGGGGGAGACTGTGGATGTTGAGGATGCGGACTGACGTTCTTGGCAAAGTTTGTCATCGCTGCTAAAACGGCCTGATGGCGACAATGAACATCTCCCTCCCCGATCCGATGAAGGCGTGGATCGAGGCGCAGTCGGCGACGGGGCGCTACAGCAACGCCAGCGACTTCGTCCGCGACCTCGTCCGCCGCGAGCAGGAGCGGCACGAGAAGATCGCCGCGATGCAGGCGCTAATCGACGAGGGGATGGCCAGCGGGATCAGCGATCGGACGATGGCGGACATTCGGAAAGACGGGCTGGCGCGGGCGGGAGTGGCAGTCTAGCGTCGTGCACGGCTATCGGCTCACCCGTGCCGCCGATGACGATCTTGGTGCGATCTTCGATGCTGGTGCCGCGATGTTCGGTGCCGCGCACGCCGATGCCAATCTCGCGGGGCCGCAGTCGGCCTTGTCCTTCCTTGCCGACACGCCGTTCGCCGCGCGGCTACGGCGCGAGACGGGTCCGCCCGTCCGCGCGTGGCGGTACAAGGCTCACTTGATCCTCTACATCGTCAATGCCGATGGTGTTCTAGTCGTGCGCGTGCGGCATGGTCGAGAGGACTGGATGCGCGACGGTCAGCCGTGAGCCAATAATAGGCGACGGTGCTCTCGATCCGGAATCACGTGAGCCAATTACGCTGCTTCGAGATGTGTCTTCATCGTCTCGAGATCCGCGGCCATCAACGGCGAAAACTCTTCGGCGAGAGTGGCGGGGAGCACGTCCGCAGTCCAGACAACGCGCGCACCGTGTTCGTGCTCCGAAATTTCCAGCGCGCCATTATGGTGTTCGACACCGCGAATGCTCCACACCACGCGGCGGCGCACGTCGTCGATCGCCACGATCGCTTCGTCGAGAACCAGACCGCTGGCGAAAGTCACGCGCCGCGTCGGTGTCGACGTGTCGTCGAGCATAACGGTCGACACGACGAAGCCAGGAACCAGCCGCGTTTGCAGGTGCGCCACGTCACGCGCGGCGTCCCACACCTCCTCCGGCGGTCGGGTGATGACGATCTCGTGCACGATAGTTGGCATTTCCGCCTCCAATTTAAGACTGCGGTTTCTCTAGCGATTCGTACACGCGCGTGCTGGCGGAAAACGGACGCGGTCACCGCAAGGCGGTTCTTCTACCGCGTCGCCGACGTCAGCGCGCTCGCCCGCGCCTCGAGCGTCCGTCGCAGCGCGGTCAGTCCCTCGTCGATTTCGCCCGCCGCGGCGATCAGCGCTGTGCCGTCCTTGCCCTCGACGACGCTGCGCAACAGCGCCGCCTGGCCGACCAGCACGCGGTCGTGGTCGCGGAGGTAGGTGAGGGTGTCGCTTTCGTCGCGGTAGCGGTCGGTCATGCGGTCGGCGGACGGCGCGGGGGCGGCGGCGACGCGACCGATAAGGCCGCCGACTTCGCGGGTGAGGCGTTCGAGGGTCTGGGCGGCGGCGACGACGGCGGGGTCGGGGAAGGGGTTTGCGCGGGTCGGCGGGGCGATCGCCGCGCGGCGGTACGCGGTTTCGGCGGCGGCGAGGTCGGCTTGGGCGAAGCCGAGCAATTGCCCGACCTTGGCGCGGATCAACTGATCGTCGGCGCGGAGCTGGTTGGTGGTTTTGTAGAAGTCATAGCCCCAGCCGAGGAACAGCGTGTTCGCGACCGCGCGGACGGAGCCGGCGTCGTAGAAGGCGCTCATTGGCGGGGCCGCGGGGTCGCGCGTGCTTTTCCGTCCGTCATCCCGGCGTGCGCCGGGATGACGGGAAGCAACGAGGTGACCACGGCGAAATCCGCCGGGATGACGGGAAGGGCAGAAGTTATAAGCCGATAGGCGCTCATGTCCCGTCGGGCCGCCAGCGGGCGGCGGGGGCGTGGGGCGCGGTCGACGCCGCGCCGGTATTCGGGACCGACGCGGGGACGTGCGGCGGGCTACTGCTCCCCAGCGACATGCCCGGAAAGGCGCTGCCGACGTGAAACGGCTCGCCGACCGCCGCGTTTGGCGCGCTGACCAGCCCCTTTTCGGCCATCCGCAGCGCGAGGTAATAGCGGACCGCCTCGATCGGGGTCAGGCCGATCGCCTGCAAGCTGATCAGCTCGCGCATCCGCTCGTCCTTGGGGACGATGAGGACCTTCAGGTCGTTGAGCATGATGCCGTAGGTCGCGAGGAAGTCGGCGAGGTGCGCCTTCACCGATTCGCGGATGCCGGTGATATGTTCGTTGATATGCTCCATCTTGGTTAACTGGACGATCTGATTGATCGCCTGCTCGATCGCCGGGCCGGCATAGTCGGCGATCTCCTGCGTATCGATGACCAGCCCGTTGAACGGCATATGGGTGATGAGGTCGAGCGCAGCCTCCTTGGTGTCGATGTGGATGTAATAATCGACCTGATACGCCATCTCGGCCATCTCGGCGCTCGTCGCGATGCCGCTCGAGCGGACGAGGAGCTTCGAACGGTTGATGTAGATGACCTCGTACACCCATGGGCTGGCGCCGCCGAAAAAGCCCTGGACGATCGACCCGATGATCGGCTTGTCGGGGGTGGTCAGCGCATATTGCCCCGTTTCATAGACGTTGAGGACCGCGCCACGCGACTTTAGCACACAGAAATGATTGCTCTCGACCGTCAGCAGCGACCCCGACACGATCGATTCGTCGATGATCTTGAGCGCGAGCGTCGTCGTGCCGAGTGCGTCGGTCCCGTCGCGCAGGAGCGAGGTGATGACTTGCCGCGTCAGTGCCATGGGGGTTCCTCGTTCGGGTGTAGTGGCGGTGTAGCACGGTTTCGGCGACGTGTAGCCCCGGTCTAGCCAGCGACGACGGCGCTGCTACGGTGGCGCCATGATCCGCACCCTCACCCTCGTCGCCATCATGTTGGCAAACCCCGCCGCTGCCGACACCGTCGCCGTTACCGCCGCGCATATGCTCGACGTGACCACGGGGCGGACGATCGACAACCCGGTCGTCGTCGTCACCGATGGCCATGTCGTTGCCGCCGGGGCGGGGGTCGCGGTCCCGCCGGGGGCGCGGCGGATCGAGCTGTCGGGCATGACGCTGCTGCCCGGGCTGATCGATATGCACGTCCATCTGACGAGCGATGCGAGTATCCGCGGCTATCGCAAGTTCGCCTATACCGACAATTTCTGGACCGTGGTCGGTGTTGCGAACGCCAAGACGACGCTTGAGGCAGGGTTCACGACGGTCCGCAACGTCGGGTCGAAGGACTTCGAGGATGTCGCGCTCAAGCAGGGGATCGAGGCGGGCGAGGTGCCGGGGCCGCGCATCATCCCCGCCGGTTACGCGATCGGCGCGACCGGGGGGCATTGCGACAGCGCCAGCCTGCCGCCGTCGTACGACCGTAAGGAATTGTCGGTCATCGATTCGCCCGACGCGGCGCGCGCCAAGGTCCGCTGGCTGCGGAAATACGGCGCGCAGGTCATCAAAGTGTGCGCGACCGGCGGCGTGTTCTCCACCGGCGACGCGGTCGGGGCGCAGCAACTGACCTTCGACGAGATGAAGGCGATCGCCGACGAGGCGCATATGCTGGGGATGAAGGTCGCCGCCCACGCCCACGGCGACGACGGCATCCGTGTGGCAATTCTGGCGGGGATCGACACGATCGAACACGCCAGCCTCGCGTCCGACGCGACGATCGCGCTGGCGAAGCAACACGGCACGGTATTCGACATGGATATTTACAACGACGACTATATCCTCGCCACCGGGACGTCGAACGGGACGAGCCAGGAGAGCATCGACAAGGAACGCGAGATCGGCCTCAAGCAGCGCCAGACGTTTCAGCGCGCGGTCAAGGCGGGGGTTAGGATGGCGTTTGCCACCGACGCCGGGGTCTATCCGCACGGAACCAACGCACGCCAGTTCGCGACGATGGTGACGTGGGGGATGACGCCGCTGCAGGCGGTTCAGGCGGCGACGGTTCGGGCGAGCGAGGCACTGGCGCGACCCGACGTCGGCGGGCTCGCGGTCGGGCAATGGGGCGATATGATCGCGGTCGCAGGCGACCCGCTGCGCGATGTGACGCTGCTCCAGACGATACCCGTCGTCATCAAGGGCGGCGTCGTCGTGAAGGACGCCCGCGCGCGCTGACGCGGGGTCAGTTTAGCTCGACCGTTGCTACCTCGTCGGTATGGACGTCGAAGCGGGTGAGGGTCGTCGGGCCAAAGGCGGTCGTCAGCGCGGTGTCGGTGGCGTCGCGCCCGCGCGCCATCAGGACGCGCCCGATGCGGGGGAAATTGTGGCGGGCGTCGAAGGGGTGCCATTCGCCGCCTAAATAGACGTCGAACCACGCACTGAAATCCATCGGGCCGGGGATCGGCTCGATGCGGATGTCGCCAAGGTAGCCGGTGCAGTAGCGCGCCGGGATGTTCATGCACCGGCACAGCGTTACCGCGAGATGGGCAAAGTCGCGGCAGACGCCGACCTGTTCCTGATACCCGTCCCACGCCGTGCGGGTGGCGCGGGCATTGGGGTAGCCGAACTTGATGTGGTGGTGGACCCAGGCGACGATCGCCTCGACCCGGCCCCACCCCGGCGCGAGATGGCCGAACAGGTTCCACGCGGCGTCGGACAGGCGGTCGGTCTCGCAATAGCGGCTGCCGAGCAGATAGACGAGGACGTCATCGGGCAGGTCGGCGACCGGGTGCTGGACGGCGTCGGGCACCTGGCGGTCGGGGAGGCCCGAATCCTCGACGACGAAATCGCAAGCCAGGGTGATGCCGCCCTCGGGTATGATCAACCGGGTGCACGTGTTCCCGAAGGCGTCGACATAATCGTCCATCGGCACCTCGGGCGTCACCGCGATCCGGTGCGGTGTCAGCAGATCGCGGTTGCGCGACGGGTGGAGGCTGAGCATCGCCATCAGCGGCGTCGGCGTCGCAGCGGCAAAGGCGATGGTATAGCCGGCGCGGATCAGCATGGAGTTTCCTCGGGTTCGACGGTGATGGTGACGGATACGTCCATCCCAACGTCGCTGCCGGGGAATCCGGTCCATGTGCCCGATAGCGGCACCGCCTGATACGGATCGCGCGCGACGGCGACGCGGATCAGCCCGCGGTTGCCGACGATGCCGTTGGTCGGGTCGTACTCGACCCAGCCGGAGCCGGGAAGGAAGACGTGGACCCACGCATGGGTGTTGCCGCCACCGACATGCGTGGTCGCGGCGTCGGGGTTGTAAACGTATCCCGACACGAAACGCGCGGCGAGGCCGAGGGCGCGGACCGCCTCGATCATCAGCACGGCGAAGTCGCGGCAGGTGCCGGCCCCGCGATCGAGCGTTTCGAGCGGCGACTGGGTGCCCGGCGCGGTGCGCCCGACATAAGTGAAATCGCGGTGGATCGCGCGCGTGATGGCCTCGAGCAGAGCGGTCGTTTCGATCCGGCCTTCGTCGCCGATGAACGCGCGCGCCCAACGGTCGACGACGCGGTCGGGGTCGTGGTGCTGGCGCTCGATCGACCGGATCAGGTCGGGCATATCCTCGCTCGAGTAGGTGAACGGGTAGCGGCGGGCGTAGCTTTCGAGCGCGAACCCGGCAGCGGCTGGGCGGTGGTCGAGCGTCGCATGGGCCGCGATGTACAGGTGCGTCGCGGTCCCTTCGAACGCCGCGACGGCGACGGCGTTGCCGAAGACGTCGTGGAGCCAGCGGACCTCGCGCGGCGCGGGATCGATGTCGATCCGCGCGTCGAGCAACTGCTGGTCATAGCTTTCGCGCGGACGCACCATCAGCCGGTGCTCGCCGAACGCGACCGGCTGGCGATAGGCGTAGGTCGTGATATGCGCGATGGACAGGACCGGCATTGGAATTTCCGCAAATGCTTAGCGACGACGAACCCCAACCAGCCGCGATCGTCAACCCGGATGGCGCATCGCCGTTCCTGCTGATCGGCGACCACGGCGGCAATCTGGTGCCGCGCGCCCTCGCCAACCTCGGCCTGCCCGATACCGAATTAGCGCGGCATATCGGCTGGGACATCGGCGTGACAGCGATGGGCATTGCGCTGAGCGCGGTGCTCGACGCGACGTTCATCCACCAGAGGTATTCGCGGCTGGTGATCGACTGCAACCGCGATGCCACCGCGTTCGACGCGATGCCGACCGTCAGCGACGGGACATTTGTCCCGGGGAACGCCGCGCTTGATGCCGTCGCCCGCGCCGCGCGCGTCGCCGCGATCCACGCGCCGTACCAAGCGGCCATCGGCGATGCGGTCGCGCGGCGGACGGCGGGGGCCCAAGCGACCGCGCTGGTGGCGCTCCACAGTTTCACCCCCGTGATGCGCGGCGCCGCGCGCCCGTGGCACTGCGGCATCCTCCACAACGGCGCAAACGATGCGCTGGCCCAGGCGATGCTCGCTCGCCTGCGTGCCGAGGGCGACCTCGTCGTCGGCGACAACGAGCCGTATGCGATGGACAGCATCGATTACACGATCCCGCGTCACGCCTTCGCGGCGGGGTTGCCCTATGTCGAGATCGAGGTGCGGCAGGACCTGGTGAGCGATGCCGCCGGGATCGCCGCATGGGCGGCGCGGCTGGGGCGGTTGCTGCTCGCGGTGGCGGACACGGCGATGCGCCCGCAGATGCGATAGCACCTCGGGAACCAATGACTTCAGACCCTTGTCCCAGATCCTGATCCCGTCCGGTCGCGACGGGGGGTTCCGGGCCAAACGGCAGCAGTGACGTGCGGGCCCCGATTTTGCGGTCTCTTATTCCGCGCGATCGGGATCGTTCGTCGATTACGGTCGGGTCGGGTGTCGATCAGTCGATCTGTCAGTCGGTCGATCTCAACCAAGGCCCGCACGTCGTCAGGCGCTTCGGCCCCGGTGACCCCCGGTGTCGTCGCGCCCCGCCCGGACAAAAGCCGCTTACATCCGCCAGGCAATCATCGATATAACCATATAAGTCCTACAAGGCAAGTATTTTTTGCGTTGTAGGATTTGCCTGCCACCTCTCGTGATCGGGAATAGGCGAGCGACAGGCTCACCGCTTGACTTGGCCAGGTCCGTGCCCACATAAGCCGGAC
>JAYTXW010000260.1:0-4320 GCA_043742745.1 Sphingomonadaceae bacterium | reverse complement strand
GCAGTCGCTGGCGGTGTCGCTGACCAGTACCTGCCCGTTGAGGTGGAGGGCGCGCGCGGCGGCATCGACTGCGTCGCAGCGGTGACGAAGTTCGGCCGTGATGGCGACCGGTCGCGTTGGCGCGTCGAGCGGCGGCGGCAGGATTGTGGCGGCGAGCAGCGCGATCAGGGCGACGGTCATGCCCGGCTCCCCGGCTTGACCGCAGGCAGCGCCGCGAGTTCGGGTGGGAGCGCGTCGGCGGCATAGCTCGGCACGGCAAGGCGGAGGAGAGACGTCAGCGGCACCCCGACATCCGCCGTCCCGTCGCTGCGGTCGACGAGGCACGCGGCGGCGACGACATTGCCCCCGGCGGCGTGGATCGCCCGGATCGCCTCACGCGAGCTAAGGCCCGTGGTGACGACATCCTCGACCATCAGGACGGTCGCGCCGGGCGCGAGGGCGAAGCCACGGCGGAGTTCGAAGGTGCCCGTCGGGCGCTCGACGAACATCGACGCGACCCCCAGCTGGCGGGCGACCTCGTAGCCAACGACGATCCCGCCCATCGCCGGGGCAATGACGGCATCGACGGCGCGGGCGGCGGCGGGCAGCTTGGCGACGAGCGCCCCGACCAGCCGCGCGGCGCGCGCTGGGTCCATCAGGACGCGGGCGCACTGAAGGTAGCGCGCCGACCGCAGCCCCGACGACAGGATGAAATGCCCGTCGAGGAGTGCGTCGGCGGCGCGGAATTCGGCAAGGATGTCGGCGTCGGTCATGCGGCGGGCTTAGCGGGAGACCGGTTCCGCGTCACGCCCTGCGACGCTTGCGGCCGCTCACGCCTTGACGCGCTCGACCGTCACCACCGCCTTTGTCGCGCGCAGGGCGGCGACGATGTTGGTCAGGTGGGCGAGGTCGTCGACCTCGATGTCGATGATGAAGCTGTGGAAGGCGCGGTCGCGCTCGCTCAGCTTCAGGTTGACGATGTTCGCCTTGTGATGGGCCAGGATCGCGGTCAGCGCGGCGAGGCTGCCGGGGGCGTTGTGGACGACCGCCGCGACGCGGGCGGTGCCGCCCGCCGTTTCGTCGCCCCAATGGAGGTCGAGCCACTCGGCACTGTCCACCCCCGGGGCGCTCGCGTCGGCGAGATTGGCGCAGTCGATACAATGGACCTCGATCCCGCTCCCCGCGCGCCCGACGCCGACGATGCGGTCGCCGGGGATCGGGTGGCAGCAGTCGGCCAGGCTATATGCGATCCCCGGCGTCAGCCCGGTGATTGAGATCGGCACCTTCGCCCCCGCGCGGGTCCGCTTTTTGGGCTTGTTCGCGGTCGATCCCGGCAGCACTGCCTCAAGCAGCGCGGTATCGTTGACCGTCTGCCCGGCAAGCGCGAGGTACAGCGCAGGTCGGTCAGCGAGCTTAAGGCGAGCGAGGGCCGCGTCGACCGTGTCTTCGGACAGCGGCAACTTCAGGCGCCCGACGATCTCGTCGAACAAGGTCCGCCCAAGGCTGAGGCGCTGGCTGCGCGCCTGCTGGCGGACGAAGCGCCGCACCGCCGACCGCGCCTTGACCGAGACGACAAACCCCTCCCACGCCGGGTCGGGCCTTTGCGTCTTCGACCGCAGGATTTCGACCTGATCGCCGTTGACGAGCGGGGTTCGCAGCGTGACGACGCGCCCGTTGACCTTCGCCCCGACGCACGTGTCGCCGAGTTCGGTGTGGACGGCATAGGCGAAATCGACCGGGCACGCGCCGACGGAAAGCTGGATCAGCTCGCCCTTGGGGGTAAAGGCGAAGACCTGGTCCTGGAACATCGCAAGGCGGGTGTGCTCGAGCACCTCCTCGGGCGACGACGCATGGTCGACCGCGTCGAGCAGGTCCTTGAGCCATGGATAGGCGACCTGCGCCGGAGCGCTGGCGTCGCCGCCGGCCTTGTACGCCCAGTGCGCGGCAAGGCCGAACTCCGCCTCGCGGTCCATCTCCGGCGTGCGGATCTGGATTTCGATGCGAACCCGCTCGCTGTGGATGACGGTGGTGTGGAGCGAGCGGTAGCCGTTGCGTTTCGGCGTCGAGATGAAATCCTTGAACCGCCCCGGCACCGCCTGCCACCGCTGATGGATCGCCCCGAGCGCGCGGTAGCAGTCGCTGGCGTCGGCGGCGACAACGCGGAAGGCGATGACATCGGGCAGGTTTTCAAACGCCATGCGGTGCGCCTGAAGCTTGCGCCAGATCGAATAGGGTCGTTTTTCGCGCCCGCTGACGACGGCGTCGATGCCGGTGGTGCCGAGCAACAGCGTGATGCCACTGGCGATCCGTGCGACCATATCGCCGCTCCCGGCGCGCAGCGCCTCGAGCCGCTTGACGATCGTGTCGTAACCCTCAGGCTCAAGCTGCTGGAAGGCGAGCGCCTGGAGCTCGTCCATGAAGCCGTACAGCCCGATCCGCTCGGCGAGCGGCGCGTAGATATCCATCGTCTCGCGCGCAATTCGGCGGCGCTTTTCCGGATTCGCGATGAAGTGGAGCGTCCGCATATTGTGGAGGCGGTCGGCGAGCTTGACCAGCAACACGCGAATATCGTCGGACATCGCGAGCAGGAACTTGCGGAGGTTTTCCGCCGCGCGTTCGTTGGGCGTCGTCCCGGCGTCGATCTTCGACAGCTTGGTGACGCCATCGACCAGCCGCGCGACGTTCGCCCCGAACAGTTTTTCGATCTGCGCCGGGGTGGCGACGGTGTCCTCGATCGTGTCGTGCAGGATCCCGGTGGCGATCGTCTCGGCGTCGAGCCGAAGCTCGGTCAGGATGCCCGCGACCTCGATCGGGTGGCTGAAATAGGGGTCGCCGCTCGCGCGCAGTTGCGACCCGTGCGCCTGGAGCGAAAAGACATAGGCGCGGTTGAGCAGATCCTCGTCGGCATCCGGATCATAGGCGAGAACGCGGTCGACGAGTTCATACTGGCGGAGCATCGAGCAATAGTGGGGGCTATCGCCGGTTTAGGGAAGAGCGTCGCGGCAAAGCCGCACCGTCGAACGGGTTCGACGGGGAAGGTTCGCCGACCCGTCGGCCGGACGTTCGCGCGAGTCCGTCGTTAAGACGATGACCGCGAAGCCGCCTTGATCGTCTTAGCGACCGGCCGCGCTTACTCGTAATCCGGCCCGAGGTTCTGATTCCGCGGCGGCTGGGCAGCGGTAAGGCGGAGCGCTTCCGCCGACGCTGCCAACGAGCCGACCGCGTCCGGCGCATCGTCTTCACCGTGGATGACATGCTGCATCGACGACACCAGCGCCTCCTGCAGCGTCGCCGGAACGACCTTTTCCTCGGCGATTTCGCGCAAGGCGACGACAGGGTTTTTGTCGCGGTCGCGGTCGACAAAAATCTCGGCCCCGCTTGAAATCTGCCGTGCGCGCGTTCCCGCTATCAGCACGAGCTCGAAGCGGTTAGGGATCTTGTCGACGCAATCTTCGACCGTGACGCGAGCCATCGGGCAACTCCGGAATTATGCGGTAAAGCGGGGCTGGTAGCGGGAGGGTGGGCTCCAAGTCAAGGAAACTCGCCTTGACCCGCGCCGTCCTTTCCCCTAACCGGCGTGCTTCGCGATTGACCCCGCACGCCCGGTGAAGCGGTGGTTGCGCACGACGGTACTTGGTCGTGCGGTGCGATTCCGGGCCGTCACTGCATCGGCAGGGCGTCCGCAGCAAATTGGACTACGCATGACAAAACGGACCAACGCGAAGTACAAGCTCGACCGCCGCATGGGCGAAAACATCTGGGGCCGCCCGAAGTCGCCGGTGAACAAGCGCGAATACGGTCCCGGCCAGCACGGTCAGCGGCGCAAGGGCAAAGTGTCGGACTTCGGCATCCAGCTCCGCGCCAAGCAAAAGCTCAAGGGCTATTACGGCGACGTCACCGAGCGCCAGTTCCGCGCGACCTATGCCGAAGCCGTCCGCATGAAGGGCGATACCAGCCAGAACCTGATCGGCCTGCTCGAACAGCGCCTCGACATGGTCATTTTCCGCGCTAAGTTCGCGCCGACGATCTTCGCCGCGCGCCAGATCGTCAACCACGGCCACATTCTGGTCAACGGTCGCCGCTGCAACATCGCCAGCGCCAAGGTCAAGCCGGGCGACGTCGTCGAACTCGGCACCAAGGCGAAGGAAATGGCGCTCGTCCTCGAAGCGATGGGCCTCGCCGAGCGCGACATCCCCGAGTTCCTGATCGTCGACGGCGGCAAGGCGACCTACGTCCGCGTGCCGACGCTGGACGAGGTTCCCTACGCGGTGAAGATGGAGCCGAACCTGGTGGTCGAGTTTTACAGCCGATAAGCGGCGCGGCGTTAGTCGAGGAATGCCC
>JAYTXW010000259.1:0-1623 GCA_043742745.1 Sphingomonadaceae bacterium | reverse complement strand
CCGACGCCCTGTCCCCGGAAGCTATGCCCAACAACCTCGACGCTTTCTGGATGCCGTTTACCGCGAACAAGGCGTTCAAGGCGCACCCGCGCCTCCTCGCCCGCGCCGAGGGGATGTTCTACTGGACGATTGCTTGGCAGCCGGTGCTGGACGGCACGGCCGGGCTGTGGTGCGTCAATGCTGGCCATGGGCGCGCGGAGATTACGGCGGCGATCCAGCGTCAAGCCGCGGCGATGGACTTCGCGCCGACGTTCAACGTGTCGCACCCGCTCGCCTTCACTGCGGCGGCGAAGCTCGCGCTGATGTTCCCGGCGGGCCTCGACCACGTCTTCTTCACCAATTCGGGGTCGGAGGCGGTCGATACCGCACTCAAGATCGCCCTCGCCTATCAAAAGGCGATAGGGCAGGGGACGCGCACCCGGCTGATTGGGCGCGAGCGCGGGTATCACGGCGTCGGCTTCGGTGGCATTTCGGTCGGCGGCATCGTCAACAACCGCCGTGCGTTCGGCTCGCTGCCGGGTGTCGATCATCTCCGCCATGCCCACATCCCCGAAAATGCGTTCAGTATCGGCCAGCCGCCGCACGGGGCTGACCTTGCCGACGACCTCGAACGGATGGTCGCGCTCCACGGGACGGAGACGATCGCCGCCGTCATCGTTGAGCCGCTCGCTGGATCGACCGGAGTGTTGGTGCCGCCGGTCGGCTACCTCGAGCGGCTGCGCGCGGTCGCGACAAAGCACGGCATCCTCCTCATCTTTGACGAGGTCATCACCGCGTTCGGACGTCTCGGCGCCGCCAGCGCCACCGAGTATTTTGGCGTCACGCCCGACTTGATCTGCTGCGCCAAAGGGTTGACCAACGCCGCCGTGCCGATGGGCGCAGTCGTCGCCGCGGCCCACGTTTACCGCGCGATCGTCGACGACGGCCCGGCGGGGGTCGAGCTGTTCCACGGCTATACCTACTCCGGCCACCCCCTCGCGTGCGCGGCGGCGGTGGTGACGCTTGACCTGTACGTCGGCGACGGGCTGTTCGCGCGCGCGGCTGGTCTCGCCCCGGCGTTCGCCGCCGCTGCCCACGCGCTGCGCGGCAAGCCGCACGTCGTCGACATCCGGACGCTTGGGCTGGTCGGCGGCATCGAGCTCGCCCCGCGCGACGGCGCTCCCGGCGCGCGCGCAACCGAGGTGTTCCAGCGCGCTTTCGATACCGGGCTGCTCATCCGCGTCACCGGCGACACCATCGCGCTGTCACCGCCGCTGATCGTCAGCGAAGCGCAGATTGGCGAGATGTTCGGTCGGATCGGGGAAATTCTCGACGATCTCAACTGATTTTTTCCCTACCCCCATCTCCCCCGCCCGCTATAGTCGCGGTCACCACGGGGGCGGGGCCCCGAGTTTAAGGGCCAAGAATGAAAGCCACGGTCGAACGCGCGACGCTGCTCAAGTGCCTGGCTCACGTCCAGTCGGTCGTCGAGCGGCGCAATACGATCCCCATCCTGTCGAATGTCCTGATCGAAGCAAAAGACGGTGGCCTGCGGATGATGGCGACCGACCTCGACCTCCAGGTGGTCGAGACGATTGCCGCGCACGTCAGCGCCGCCGGGGCCACGACGGTGTCGGCGCACAC
>JAYTXW010000258.1:0-3204 GCA_043742745.1 Sphingomonadaceae bacterium | reverse complement strand
AGCCCCGAGCAATCGATCCCATCGCGTGTCCGCCCGCCCCAGACATACGGCGTGCCGACGAAGCCAAGGGCAACGTCGACCGGGTCGGTGGCCACATCGGTGACGGCGCGGACGTGGCGTATATGGATAAAGCCCCCGCCCGCCGCGACGAAACCGCCGGAAGCGATGCCGGCGGCGACACGGGCGTTGAGCGGCAGGGTAGCAATGACACGCGCCTTTATGTCCGGGGCGGCGAACACCGGAGCGGCCGAGACGGCGATCCAGTGCGTGACGACGCTGCCGACCGGGCCGAGCGCCGTGTGATCCACCCAGCCGACATAGCCGTCGTGGAGACATTGGCCCCACGCCCAGCCGTTGGCGAGGTCGAAGACGACGAAGCCCTCCCCCCACAGCAATTGGCTGACCGCGACCGAATCGCGGTCGGGGGCGGCGTGAAGCATCGCAGTGGGGGCTGTGCAGTGGCGAAAGACACCGTCGGCAAAGCGCGGGGCGACGACAATTCCGGCCAGCGCGGCGTCGGCGAGGTCGTCGCGGACAGCGTTGATGCGCCGGTCGATCTTCCGCGACGGCCCGGCGAGCCGCGCCTGACGCGGGCGTCCTGTCGGATCAGTGCGCCGTCCGGCGTCGGTTACGCTCCCCATGGTCTGCGTCGTCATGCCCCTCGGTTCGCTCGAGCAATTCGGCGAACTCGTTGAGGAAGGCAAGGCCCGACGGCGTCTGCTGGATAAAGATGTTGCGCCGATCGACCTCATCCTTCTGCCGCCGCACATAGCCGAGACTGCCCAGCGTATTGAGCGCCCGGGTGACGACCGGCTTGGCCACGCGCAACCGTGCGGCAAGGCCCCGCACCGTGTGCGGCCCCGGCAGGAGATAGACGACCATCATCAACGCCATCTGACGATTAGTCAGATCGGGACGCGCCGACTGGACATAGTCGATCAGCATATTCATCCACGCCGCCAGCGGTTGGCCGGGTGGGTTGGGCAGAACAAGACTCGAAACAGCGCTACTCATAACAAACCCTCGCGCGCCAGTCCCTTCGCACGGATACCGGTCAGCGATGGATCAACGGTTCGACTGCGCGAGTTGTTTCATTGCAGGTACGAATTGCCGCGAAACTGTCATCGCGCGACTATACTTGCGCCCCGTATCGCGCGCGCAGCATCGCCCACGCCGCGCCCAGCCCGGTCGCCGCCCCGCCCTTTGGCCGCCCGGCGCGCGCCGTCGGGTTCCACGCAAACAGGTCGAGGTGCGCCCATGCCTGGTCCTTCGCGACGAAGCGGTCGAGGAACAGCGCGGCGGTGATCGATCCGGCAAACCCACCCTCACCCGAATTGTCGATATCGGCGATGCCCGACGTGATCATCTCGGCATACGGCTGCCACAGCGGCATCCGCCACAACGGGTCGCCCATCGTCTTGCCACCCGCCAGCAGGTCGTCCGCCAGCGCGTCGTCGTGGCTGTACAGCGCCGGCAGATCGGGGCCGAGCGCGACCCGCGCCGCGCCGGTCAACGTCGCGAAATCGATAAGGAGGGCGGGCGGCGCCTCCTGCGCATAGGTCAGCGCGTCGCACAGGATCAGCCGCCCCTCGGCGTCGGTATTGCCGATCTCGACCGTGGTTCCCGCGCGCGTCCGCAGCACGTCACCGGGACGAAAGGCGTTGCCGCTGATCGCGTTCTCGACCGCCGGAACGATCAGCCGCAGCCGCACCGGCAGCTTTGCCCCCATGACCAGCCGCGCAACGCCGAGCGCGACCGCCGCACCGCCCATGTCCTTCTTCATGTTCCGCATGCCTGCCGACGGCTTGATGTCGAGGCCGCCCGAATCGAAGGTCACGCCCTTGCCGACGAGTGTCACCGCCGGGTGCGCCGGATCGCCCCATGTCAGGTCGATCAACCGTGGCCCGACGCTCGCAGCGCGCCCGACGGCGTGGATGGCGGGGAAGCCGGTCGCCAGCGCGTCGCCGTCGATGACCGTCACCGTCGCCCCGAACCGCGCACCTTCGGCACAGATCGCCGCCGCCAGCACGGCGGGGTCCATGTCGCCCGCCGGGGTGTCGACAAGATCGCGGACAAGCGCCGTCGCCTCGGCAACGGCGATCGCCGCCGCACGATCGACCGTGTCCGGCACGAGCAGGACCTTTGCCCCGGCCACCTTCGGCGCGCTGCGGTAGCGGTCGAAGCGGTGCTGCGCCATCAGCCAGCCGTGGACCGCCGCCCCGCCGGGCCCGTCCGCCACCCGGTACACTCCCGCCGCGACCCTGTCCGCCACCGCCGCCAGCGCCCATGGTCCGGCGGGGCCCGGGTCGACGCCGGCGAAGACGCCCCAGTCATCGGGCAAATCACCGGGAACGATAACCACCTCGCCCGTCTTGCCGGTGAAGCCCGTCGCGGCCACCGCGACGCGCCCCCGCTCGCCGATGCTCGCCAGCGCCGCCCCCAGCGTGGCGGGCGTGACGAGCGTGATCGACCGCGCCACCTGTCCCACATCGTGGTCGAGCATCTGGGCAAAGTCAGTCATCGGCGTACCTGTCGGAAGTTGGGGAAGCGGCGCGGACCCGTATGTCGCAGACAGCCTGATCTAAAACGGCTTGGCAACCATCAGCCATGTCGCGGCGACGAGCGGCACGGTGGACACCAGCCCCCACGCCAGCCACCGCCGCGACAGCACGCGAAATTCGGGCGGAACCTCGCCGCCGTCGCCAAAGCTGCGCGCCAGCCGTGCCTGCCGCCGCTGGATGGGGACGATGATGCCGAGCCAGATCAGCCCCGCCGCGACAAAGCCGATCTGCCCCCACAACAGCCAGCGCGTGCCGACCAGATCCCACCCGCCGATCACCGCCATGGCATAGCCGCCGAGCATCGTCAGCCCCGCGCCCCACACCGTCATCGACCAGTCGGTATAGGTGACGAGCTTCTGCGCGAAGCCGAGCACCTGCGGGCGGCCGTCGGCATCGGCGAAGAACTTCCAGATCGCCGTGACGGTGATGTTGCCCATCAACATCACGACACCGGTAATGTGGAGAAAGCGAGCGATGTCGTACGTCATGCGCGCCGATCGTTAGCCGCCGTCGGCGTCCGACACCAGCGGGTTACGCGGTGGGCGAGGCTCCGGCCCACCACTTGCGGAACCCCTGAACGACGACGAGTGCGAGTGATCCGACGACAAGCACCGAGAAGAGAAGGTTGTGCGGCGCAAGGGGG
>JAYTXW010000257.1:0-1601 GCA_043742745.1 Sphingomonadaceae bacterium | reverse complement strand
GCGGTGGGGGGAGGGAGCAGACGGAGAGTCACTTGGCCGCCCGGACGTCGACCGTCACGCTCGCGCTCAGCCCCGCGATTGGCGGCAGGCCGCGATGGTCGTCGATGGCGATGCGGACGGGGACGCGCTGAACGACCTTGACCCAGTTACCGGTCGCGTTCTGCGCCGGCAGGACCGAAAACTCGCTCCCCGTGCCGCCGCCGATGCTTGCGACATGGCCCGTCAGCGGTTTGCCGGGATAGGCGTCGAGCGTAACTGTCGCGGCTTGGCCGACGCGCATATGATCGAGGTCGGTTTCCTTGAAATTGGCGTCGACCCAGTCGTGGTTGCTGATCAACAGGCTCATCGTCGGGACGCCGAGGGCGACGATCTGGCCGGGCTGGACCTTCATCGTCTGGCTGGCGAGGCCGTCGGCCGGCGCGCGCACCGTCGTCCGCCGCAGGTCGAGTGCCGCCCGGTCGCGCGCCGCGAGCGCCGCCAGCACGAGCGGATGGCGGTCGATCGGCCCGGCCGGAGCGCCGCCAAGCATCGCCGCCGCGTTGGCCTGGCCCGACTGCGCCGATCCAAGTTCGGTCCGCGCCGCGCTCAACGTGTGTTCGGCTTGCTGCAACCGAGCGCGAGTCGTGAAACCATCCTTCATCAGGTCCTGCTGGCGCTTGAGGTCGATCCCGGCATAGGAAACCGCCTCGCGCTTGCCCGCGACATCGGCCCCCTTGCCCGAGAAGGTTGAGCGCATCCCCGACACTTGCGCGCGGGCGTTAGCGAGGTTGGCATCGGCCTGTTCGAGCGCGATGCGGAACGGTTCGGGGTCGATGGTGAACAGGACCTGCCCGCGCCTGACGCTTTCGCTCTCGCGGACGCCGACCGCGACGACACGCCCGGTGACGTCGCTGCTGATCGAGACTTTGTCCTGCGCGATATAGGCGTTGTCGGTCGACACCGAGCGTCCGGCGGTCAGCAGATAATAGGCTCCTGCCGCGACGAGGAGCAGCGGCACCGCGAGCATCAGCAACGGGCGGCGCGCGCGCGCCCACAGCGAGCGGCGGAGGGCGACGACGTCGCGATCGCGGCCAACCATGTCGTGCATCACGCTATCGCCTTTTTTCGCGCCGGTTCGCGGCTCGACAGGTTGGTTCTGACCGCCGTCAACACCGCGAGCGCCGTCGCCAGGTCGGCGGCATCGATGTCGACGACCGCCTCGGCGACGACCGCAGCGCCGAGCGTGGTCAACTGGTCGAGCAGCGGCCGCGCAGTGTCCGTCAGATGGAGCCGCCACGCCCGCCGGTCGGCCGGATCGGGGCGCCGCTCGACCAGCCCCGCTTCGGCGAGGCGGTCGACCATGCGGCACAGGGTGATCGTCTCAACCTCGAGCCAGTCGGCGAGGCCGGTCTGGTTGATCCCCTCGTTCCGCGACAGCGCGAACAGCACCTGCCACTGCGCGCGGCTAACGCCCAGCGTCCGCGCGCGCGTATCAAAGCGTCGGCGGATCAGGCGGCTGGCATCGCCAAGCAGGAACGCAAATGAATCAGTCGCCATACCTGGCAGATAATATGCATGCTTGTTATGTGCAAGCCACTAAGGTTTGGTGATCTGCGGCAATA
>JAYTXW010000256.1:0-2813 GCA_043742745.1 Sphingomonadaceae bacterium | reverse complement strand
CCGGTCGCCGGTCAACCGCACAGCAGCACCGTCGACCGTGAGCCGCACCGTTCCCGGCGGCGCCGTGCCGAACAGGACGCCGCCCTGCGTCAGCCGTCCGGCGATTAACCATTCGCGCGGCGACAATGGCTGCGCTCCGGCAGTCGCCGCCGCGACGATGAACGCCGCAATCACAACCGCCCGCCGCACCGCTATGGGCACCCGGCCCGGCGCAAGGCTAAAGCCGTCCCGCCGCGCGCATTGCTTCGTACCGCGCGACGGCGACGGTGGCGTCGGCATAGGCCTCCTGCAGCTCCGCCGACCAATAGCGGAGGCTTGCCACGGGCAGGCGCGCGCCCGTGACCGCGCAGATAACATGGTCGCCGGGTGCGACGACCTGGAACGACCCGGACAGATAGCGAAGCTTGGCCAGCCGCCCGCCGCTGCGATCGAGCATCATAATAGTCTCTCCTGCGTCAGGGGTGCCGCCGTCGGCGTCCGGCGCGGTGCCCCGGTTGTCGTCATGGTTGCCACTTCGACGCTGCCGTCGGCGAAGCGGAGCGTCAACCCCGCGCGCGCGCGCGCCGCCGCCGCCGCCGTGGGGACGATATGGCCACCGCTGGTCACATAGGCATAGCCGCGCGCGAGCACCTGTTCGGGGCCGAGTGAACCGAGCAATCGCGCCGCCGCCGCCAGCGCCAGCGCCGCCCGGTCGCGGCGCGTCTTCAGTATTACTGGGCGCAACCCCGCCCCGGCACGGGCCAACTTTGCGGCATTTGCCGCCAGCGCCGTGCGTCCGCTTCCGCGCAGCCGATCCGTCACGCGGTCGAGCGCCACCCGGTCGGCGGCGACGCGGCGGTCGAGAAGCGGCAGGGTCAGGCTGCGCGCCGACCGTTCGAACCGCCCGCGCCAACCGGCGGCGGCGGCGCGGAGGGCGCGCGGCAGGCGGTCGGCAAGATCGTCGGCGCGCTGGGCACGCGGACCGAGCAGCGTCGCCGCCGTCGGCAGCCGTCGCGCCACGGCGTCGGCGCGTTCGCGCCGGTGGCTCAAGCCCCGCGCTGCCGCCCGGTCGAGGCGCAGCCCCAACCCGCCAACGGTCGCACGCAGATCGGCGAGAACGGGAACCGCGCGCTCCGCCGCCGCCGTCGGCGTCGGTGCACGGTGATCGCCCGCGAAGTCGACCAGCGTTGTATCGGTTTCGTGACCGACGGCGGTGATGACGGGAATCCGGCTCGCGGCGACTGCGCGGACAACGATCTCGTCGTTGAACGCCCACAGGTCCTCGACGCTGCCGCCGCCCCGCGCGACGATAAGCACGGCGGGCAGCGGGATATCGCCGGCGGCCGCGAGCGCGTTGAACCCGGCAATCGCCGCCGCGATCTGCCCCGCCGCGCTGTCCCCCTGCACCGCGACCGGCCACACCAGCACACGGTGGGGAAAGCGTTCGGCAAGGCGGTGGAGAATGTCGCGGATGACCGCCCCCGTCGGCGAGGTAATGACGCCGATCGTGCCGGGAATATACGGCAGCGGGCGTTTGCGTGCAGCATCGAACAGCCCCTCAGCAGCCAGCATCGCCTTGCGCGCCGCCAGCAGCGCCATCAGCGCGCCGGCGCCAGCAGGCTCCATCCGCTCGATGACGATCTGGTACTTCGACCGCCCGGGGTAGGTCGTCAGCTTGCCGGTGGCGACGACCTCGAGCCCATCTTCGGGGCGAAAGCGCAACGCCGCCGCGCCGCCCTTCCACATCACCCCGTCGATGACCGCGCCCGCATCCTTGAGCGACAGATATAAATGCCCCGACGCCGCGCGCTTGAACCCGCTGATCTCCCCGCGCACCCGGACATAGCCATAGGTATCTTC
Organism: Sphingomonadaceae bacterium; assembly: GCA_043742745.1. GTDB lineage: Bacteria > Pseudomonadota > Alphaproteobacteria > Sphingomonadales > Sphingomonadaceae > Polymorphobacter_B. Next base: position 974 of record JAYTXW010000256.1, on the reverse strand, counting down.
GACCGTCCGCTTGAGCGCGAGCCCAAGTTCGGAGACGGTGTATTCGGGGGTGTTGGTGGGGGCGTCGGTCACCCGACTGCCTTACCGCGTCGCAAGGCCACGACCAAGCCGGCCTAATCGTCGGCCTTGAGAGCGGCGAGTTCGTTGCCGTTCGGGTCGGTGAAGCGGAAGCGTCGTCCGCCGGGGAAGGCGAACACCGGGCGGGTGATCGTCCCGCCCGCGCGCTCGACAGCGGCGAGGGCGGTATCGAGATCATCGACCGCGATGACCACGAGCGGGGCGGCGGGCGCTTCGGTCATATCGCCCTGCTTATCGTGTACGCGTAGGTCGGGCCGAAATCGATGAGCGCCATCCCAAAGGCGTCGGCATAGAAGCGGCGCGCGGCGGCGATATCGCGCGCAGGCAGCTCGACGAAGTTGATGCGAGGCATGGCAAATCCTGTGTGCGGTTCGGCACCACTATGTGTCGAACCGGCGCGACCGCGAAAGTGCTGTCCTACACGATCCTTTTCCGCCTAGACCCGTTGGTGATGGGTCGTCATCTCCCTCCACCGGCCGCTATGGCCGCCAAAACCCGCCGTGCCCCCGCCTTAAGTTCACAAAACTCGCTGAATCCGCGACATTTGCGTGAACTTAAGCACGGTCCGGCGCTCCGACTCGCCTGATGAACCTCCTCGTCATCGGCGGTGGCGGGCGCGAACACGCCTTGTGCTGGAAGCTGCGGCAGTCGGCCAAGGTCGAGCGGCTGTGGTGCGCGCCGGGTAACGCCGGGATCGCGAACGTCGCCGATTGCGTCGCCTTGGCGGAGGGGCACGACGCCGTCGTTGCCTTTGCCCGGGTGAATGACGTCGGCCTCGTTGTCGTCGGCCCCGAGGCTCCGCTCGTCGGTGGGCTGGTCGATGCGTTGCGCGCGGCGGGCGTTCGCGCTTTCGGGCCGACCACCGCAGCGGCGCGGCTGGAGGGGTCGAAAGGGTT
>JAYTXW010000255.1:0-2583 GCA_043742745.1 Sphingomonadaceae bacterium | reverse complement strand
TCGACGCCGACGCTGACCGTATCTCCGCCGTCCTCGCGAGCGGCCTGCCCATCGTCCTCGACGCCGGGGTCTTCACCGCGTTTGCGGGCGCCCCCGACCGCCTTGCTGCCGCGCTCACCGGCCCCGCCGTCCTCACGCCGCATGACGGCGAGTTCGTCCGGCTGTTGGGCGATCTCCCCGGCGACCGCCTCGCCCAGACCCGCGCCGCCGCTGCCCGCGTCGGCGCCGTCGTCGTCCGCAAAGGCCCCGCGACAATCATCGCCGCCCCCGACGGGCGCGCCGCGATCAACGCCCATGCAACGCCGTGGCTCGCCACTGCGGGGTCGGGCGACGTGCTGGCGGGGGTCATCGCCGCCCTGCTGGCGCAGGGGTTCGACACCTTCGACGCCGCCTGCGCCGGGGTGTGGCTCCACGGCGACGCTGGGCAACGGGCGGGGCCGGGAATGACCGCCGACGACCTGCCCGCAGCCGTCGGGTGGGCAGTGGCAGCGTTATGAGCATTGCCACAGCCGATGATGGCTGGGTCGATATCGTCCGCCTCGCGGCGCGCGGGGACGGCGTCACCGCCGAAGGGCGTTTCGTCCCCGCGACCGTGCCTGGCGACCGCGTCCGCTTCGATCCGTTCGAGGTCGCGCCTGGCCCTAACCATGCGACGCCGCCATGCCGCCACTTCCCCGACTGCGGCGGGTGCCAGCTCCAGCACGTCACCGACGCCGCCTATATCGCGTGGGTCACGGCACGGATTGTCGCCGCCCTCGACGCCGCGCGCGTCGCCATCGGCACCATTGCGCCAGTTGCTCTATCACCGCCGCGCAGTCGCCGCCGCGCGTCGCTCCGCGCGGTCAAGCGCGGCGGCACGCTGACGCTCGGTTTTAACGCCGACGCGAGCCACCGCATTGTCGACCTCCACGAATGCTGGGTTCTGACACCGACGCTATTCGCCCTCGTTGCGCCGCTGCGGACGCTGCTGAATGCGGCGCTGCGCGAAGGCCAAGGGGCGGGGGTGACGCTGACCGACAGCGATACCGGGATCGATGTGCTCCTCGCAAATGTCGGTGCGCGGACTCTCACGGAGATCGAACGCCTCAATGAATTCGCGGCTTTGCACAATATCGCTCGCCTCTCAGTTGAGGGCGAGGACGGCGTCGAGACGGTTACCGAGGCCCGCGCACCGACGCTCCACTTCGGTGGCGTCCCCGTCATCCTGCCCCCTGCGCCCTTCCTCCAGGCAACGCGCGAGGGAGAAGCCGCCCTCGTCGCCGCTGTCCTCGCCGCGACCGGCGGGGCGAAGCGCGTGGCCGACCTGTTCACCGGGCTGGGCACCTTCGCGCTGCCGCTCGCGGCACGCGGCGCGGCGGTCGTCGCTGTCGAAGGGGCGCAGGCGACCGCCGCCGTGCTTGCTGCCACCGTCCGTTCTGCCGCCGCCCGCGCGAGCGGCCTGCGCGTCGCGGTCGACCACCGCGATCTGTTCCGCCGCCCGCTCACCAAAGCCGAACTCGCCCCGTTCGACGCTGTCGTCTTCGATCCACCGCGCGCTGGGGCCATTGCGCAGGTCACCGAACTCGCCGCGAGCAAGGTGCCGGTCGTCGTCGCGGTATCGTGCAATCCCAACACCTTCGCGCGCGACGCTGCGATACTGGTTGCGAGCGGCTACGTTCTCGACCGCCTGTGGCCGGTCGCCCAATTCCGCTGGTCGATTCACGTTGAACTCGTTGCCTGCTTCCGCCGCTGATGCGGTGCGCCATTATGCCAAACCAGCTACACCGACGTCCGCCGATGCGGGGGCACCACGGGGGAGGGTCGGCGCTGGCCCCGTTATCCGCTCCTGATCCCGTCCGGTCGCGACGGGGGGTTCGGCAACGTCGGCACGAAAAGACGTGCGGATGCCGGCAGGTGTGGCGGTCTCTTAGGTCGCCGTGACCGTCGGTAACGTCAAGGTACGTCTGTGTGCCGATCAGCGATCGTCTGCGATTATCGTCGATCCGGCACCCGCACGTCGTCAGCGCGATGATCCGAGGATGACCCTCCCCGGGCCACACCGCCCGTTCGAGCGGGGTCTTGGCACCCCGCTTTCACGATGCACCAACTAACCATATAAGTCCTACAAGTCAAGTGGCTTTTGCGTTGTAGGATTTGGGGAGCGAGTAATGCGGGCAGGAAGGGGTCGCGGCAAAGCCGCGCCGCCGGACGGGTTCGGCGGGGGAGGTCCGCCGACCCGCCGTCCGGACTTCGCGCGAGTCGCAAAATAGCCGACGATTGCGAAGGGCAATCCTCGACTATTTTGCGCCGCGCTTACTCGTCAAACATCCGCCCATACGCCCGCACCGCGCGGTCCTTCCAATGGCCGCGGTGGTAGGCGTCGGACGCCAGCAGCGGCATCACCGACCCGGCTTCGGCGAAGACCATCTGCTCCTGTGTCGTCTCGACCTTGCCCCACGACGCAGCTTCCTTGAGTGTCGACGACGAGCACGCGCCGTCGCGGACGTCGGCGACGGTGATCTGAACGGCGTATTTGTGCATCTTGACATCGTCGTGACCCAGGATTTCGGCGCAGACGACGGTGTCCTGGATGAAGTTCTTCGG
>JAYTXW010000254.1:0-8183 GCA_043742745.1 Sphingomonadaceae bacterium | reverse complement strand
CGCTTCGTCATCTGATCTCCTGTTCGACAGCCATGCTGGCCGCCTTCAGGCAGAAACTCCAATTAGCAGCCTGTCCAGATTTACCGAGCCACCTCTCCTCCCGATGGCATCGGAGATCAATGCCCGCAATTGGAAAGCGTAAGCGCGAGGCGCAGCGGCGGACTTGGGGTCGCAAGCAGTCGCCCCCCGCGCTCACCCCACCCCCTCCAGCGCCTCGCTCGCCGTCACCCACTTTGCTTCCGCGTCGCTCAGCGCCTTCGCCACCGTCGCGCGGGTCTTTAGCAGCGCGGGGACGCCAGCCAGCCGGTCGGCCCCCGTTGCCTTCGCCGGGTCGCTGAGCGCGGTGTCGAGTTGGGTGAGGCGGGCGGTGAGGCGGGTGATGTCGGCTTCGGCTTCGCGCGCGGTGCGGCGGAGGACGACGGTTTTGGCGCGGTCGGCGGCGGAGTCCTGGCGGGCGGCTTTGGCGGGGGCGGCGGGTTTCGCGCCACCACCGACGCGTTTTTCGGGCCGGGCGTCGCCGCGTCCCAGCACGCGGTCGGTATAGTCGTCGAGGCTGCCGGTGAACTCGACCGCGTGGCCGTCCTCGACGAGGATGAGGCGGTCGGCGGTTGCCTCGAGCATATGCCGGTCGTGGCTGACGACGACGACGGCGCCGCCATATTCGTTCAACGCCTGCACCAGCGCCTCGCGCGCGTCGACATCGAGGTGGTTGGTCGGCTCGTCGAGGATGAGCAAATGCGGCGCGTCGCGGGTGATGAGGGCGAGGGCGAGGCGCGCCTTTTCGCCGCCGCTCATCTTGCCGACCTTTTGTTCGGCCATCAGCCCCGAAAAGCCGAAGCGCCCCAACTGGCCGCGCACCGCGGTCGGCTTCGCGCCGGGCATCAGGCGGCTCATATGTTCGAGCGGGGTGTCGTCGGCGTCGAGCTCCTCGACCTGATACTGGGTGAAATAGCCGACCTTGAGCTTGGTCGTCGCGTTGACGTCGCCGTCCATCGCGGGAAGCTGCCCGGCAAGCAGGCGCGCGAGCGTCGTCTTGCCGTTGCCGTTGCGTCCTAACAGGGCAAGTCGATCCTCCGGATCGAGGCGCAGGTCGATGCGTTCGAGGATCGGCGTTCCGTCATAGCCGACAGCGGCGTGGTCGAGCTGGACCAGTGGCGGCTTGAGGACGGCGGGCGACGGGAAATCGAAGACGAGGCTGGGGTCGTTGGCGACCTCGGCGATCGGCTGCATCTTCGCCAGCGCCTTTTGCCGCGACTGCGCCTGCTTCGCGGTCGACGCGCGCGCCGAGTTGCGGGCGATATAGTCGGTCAGCTTGGCGCGCTGGGTGGCCTGGGCTTCGCGGGCGGACGCAAGCTGGGCGAGACGCTCGTTGCGCTGGCGCTCGAAGTCGTCGTAGCCGCCGGGGTAGAGCGTCGTCTGCCCGCCCTGAAGGTGGAGGATGTGGTCGACGACGTTGTTGAGCAGGTCGCGTTCGTGGCTGATCACGACCATCGTCGCGCGGTAGCTTTTGAGGAAACTTTCGAGCCACAGCGTCGCCTCGAGATCGAGGTGGTTCGACGGCTCGTCGAGCAGGAGCAGGTCGGGCTGCGAGAACAGCAGCGCCGCGAGCGCGACGCGCATCCGCCAGCCGCCCGAATAGCTGTCGAGCGGGCGGTGCTGCGCCGCTTCGTCGAAGCCGAGGCCGACAAGGATGCGGCTGGCGCGGGCAGGGGCCGTGTGGGCGTCGATCGCGTTCAAGCGTTCGTGGATCTCGCCGATGCGGTGTAGGTTCGCCGCGTCGGCGTGGTCGAGCCCTTCCTCCTCGGTGAACAGCGCGTTGCGTTCGACATCGGCGGCGAGCACCGTCTCGAACGGGGTCGCGGCACCGGCGGGGGCTTCCTGCGCGACATAGCCGATGCGCGCGCCCTTGGGCATATCGATGCCGCCGTCGTCGGGGGCGTTGACGCGGGCGATCAGCTTCATCAGCGTCGATTTGCCCGCGCCGTTGCGCCCGATCAGCCCAACGCGGGCGCGCGGCGGGATCGCTGCCGACGCCTTGTCGAGGATGACGCGCCCGCCGAGGCGGACCGTTACGGCGTTGATATTCAGCATGGCGGTGGGTTTAGCATGTCATGCTGCGCTGCGGAAGAAGGGGCGGACGATGATCGGTCGTCAAAGCTAACCGAGTAGTCTTCAAATCATTACTTAGCAGAACATAAATCCTTATTTACGGGCAACTTTGAGTGCTCGCGCTTGGCGCTCCTTGAGATCAAGGGGCAACCAATGAAAATCTTGCACGCACTGCTGTCGGCCGCTGCGCTCGTCGCCGCCGGGTCGGTCAGCGCCGCCAATCTTGTAGTCAACGGATCGTTCGACGCGAACGTGACCGCGAGCAAGATTGGCTTTCAGGGCAATGTCACCGGCTGGGCCGGCGGCGGCGGGCTGACGTTCCTCGCGCCCCCGGGGTCGGCGGACGACATCGGCCAATATCTCGCGATCTATGGGCCGTTCCCGGCGACCAGCCCCGACAGTGGGAACTTCATCCTTGCCGACGGCGACCCCAGCTATACTGGTGCGTTCTCGCAGACGCTGAGCGGGCTGACGATCGGCCAGACGTATCGCCTGACCTTTTATCAGGCGGCCGGTCAGCAGGCGGGGTTCACTGGGCCGACCACCGAACAGTGGAGCGTGAGCTTTGGCAATGATACGCAGCTATCGAGCCTGTTCAGCCTGCCGCAGGGCGGGGTTGGGCCGTGGCAGCTGCAGACGATGGACTTCGTCGCCGCGTCGGCGTCGCAGGTTCTGACGTTCCTCGCCGCCGGCACGCCGGGGGGCGCGCCGCCGATCTCGCTGCTCGACGGTGTTTCGCTGAACGCCGTTCCCGAGCCGGCAACTTGGGCGATGATGCTCGTCGGCTTCGGCGCCATCGGCCTCGTCGCTCGCCGCCGCGCGACCACGGTCGCCGCGTAAACTTCGTGATCCCGGTACGCCGCGCCTAACCGGCGTGGCGCACCGGGATCTTGACGTTGCACACGTCGACGCTGCCGGCGGGACGGACGAAGAACGGCTCGCGGCGGTTCGCGCGGGCAGCAACGAGCGCGGCAAAGGGTGCGCTGTCGGTCCGCATGAACTGCCAGCGCGGGGCCCCCGGCGTGTCGGCGGCCAGTCGTGCCCCCGTGATCGGCAGCCGCTCGGCAGCGGTTTTGTAGAACCCCAGCGCCTCGGTTCCGCGTGGCAGCGCCGTGACGGCGGGCAGCCCGTCGATCACCCGTCCGACCACCGCCATGTTACGATCGAGATGGCGCGGCGCGTGACCCGTGACCGCGTAGAGCTCGCTGCCGTCGCCGGTCGAGGGGGGATTGTCGCGCCCAACGCCGACCATGCCATAGCAGTGGACAAGCCACGCCGACCCGCCCTCGCGCGCGACCGGCCAGCCGTCGCTGAACCCGGCTTGCGTGGCATAAGCGTCGCGGTAGGGCAGGGGGGTGAACGCCATGCCGGTCGCTGGGCGTTCGTATTCGGGCGGCAGTTCGGTTTTTGCGGCGGCGGGCGCGGGCGGCGCGGCGTCGGCAGCGGCGGCGCGGGTTCCCCATTGGACGACGTAATTGTCCTGCACCCGCGTCACCGCGCCGCCGGTGAACGCCCCGGCGCGGACGAGCGCCCGGACTGCGGCGACATGGGCGGGGGCAAAGTCGGCGAGTTCGATCGTCAGCGTCCCCTTCGCCGTGTCGAGCAGGATCAGATTATCCGGCGCAATCGTCCGCCACGCAGCCGCGGGGGCGGCGGCCTCGATCTCGCTCAGGGTCGGCGGCGGCGACTGCGCCCCAAGGGGAGCGACGCCAACGCTCAGCGCAATGATTGCCCAGCCATGTCGCATGATCATCGCTCCGAAGTGCCGCGCCCGCAGGCTAGCGCAGCGCCGGGGCCATAGGACAGCGGTTTATCGCGCCCGCCGCAGCCGCGCGACCGCCTCGTCGAGCGCCGACAGGAAGCGCGAGCGATCGACGGCGGCGAAAGGGGCGGGGCCGCTGCCGGTCCGCGTCCGCGCCCCACCGGTGCCCGCCCATGACATCGCGCGCGCGTCTTCGGCGAGCCCGCGCGCGGCGACGGCGGTCCCGATGTTCGCGGCGGTGAACGGCTTGCCGTTATGGCCAATAACCGTTGCCCCTGCCTTCACACAGCGGTCGGCGAGCAGGATGTCGCCGGTGATAACGATTGTCCGCGCATCGGCTTTGGCCGCGATCCAGTCGTCGGCGGCGTCAAAGCCATCACCGACGACGACCTGTTCGAACAGCGGCTCGGCGGGCACGCGGAAATAGCTGTTGGCGACGACCTTGACCGGCGTCCCCGTGCGCCGCGCGACGCGGTAGATTTCTTCCTTCACCGGGCAGGCGTCGGCGTCGACGAGGATCAACACGATCAGAGCTGACGGCACAGCGGCGGGGCGCTGGCGGCGGCGCAGAAATCAGGCGGATGGTGCGACGTCCGCCAGTAATCGAACAGGCCGATCCGGCGGACCATCGCGGCGAACGCGGGCGTCTGCCGCGCGCTGGCGAAGGCGGGCGAATAGAGGCTGCCCAACGAATTATTGTAGCCGACGGCGTGGAATCTTCGCTCCATCGCATCAATGGCGGCGAGATCGTGACCGCTCCACGCCAGCGCCATAACGGTCAGCGCCGACAATGCGGCAGAATACGCAGCGATCGGCACGAACGCCGCCCCCGCCGTGGCCGCCGCCGCCCGGTCGTGCGCCGCAAGCGCCGCAACAAGCGGCCCCATCGCCGCGCGAACCTGGTCGTCGGGGACGGTCGGCACCAGCCGCTGTGCCGTTTCCCAATCGCCACCAGTGATCGCGGCGGTAAGCCAAATTCGATCGACGCGGGTTCGGTCGGTCTGCGCGGCAGCATCGTTGACGAACACGGGATAGGCTTCGCGGTAACGTCCGGCCATGCTCAACACCTCGGCGCGCGCCATGGTCACGATCGGGTTGCCGGGCAGAATCGTCAGGTTGCGCTGGTACGCCGCCAGCGAATCCCGCAGGCGGCCGACCGCCTCGAAGTGGTAGCCCTGAACATTGGCTTCCTCACCCCAGCCGGCGGGGCGTGCGCGCAGGGCACGTGCGATCAGCCGATCCCGTCCCGTAAAGTCGTTGAGCGGGGTTAGTACGGCGCGCGTCAGGTAGACAATTACATTATCGGGATCGAGCTTCTCGGCAATATTGAGCGCCCTCACTGCCTCCGCTTTTAGCCCGTCTGGGTCGCGACCGCCGTTGTGCATGATGTGATAGCCCAGCGTCTGCGCCAACGTGACCTGCGCCGAGACGAAGTGTGGGTCGGCGCGCGTCGCGGCGCGCAGCGATTCGAGAAGCAGGTCGTCCGACCAATCGCTTTTGTTATCGCCCTCGCAATAGCTGGCCCACGCCGCGAGAGCCGCTGCCGGTTTACCCACCGGAGCCTCTTGTGCGCCTTCGATGATGCACCGCGCCGCCAACGCCAGTTCCGAGCCGATGCCCGACAGCGGCGCGCGTTCGGCGTAGCGGATCTGCGGGGTCCAGATCGGCGCGGCGGTCCCAGGCGCACGCAGGACCGGATAGGCGATCAATCCCGTGCCCGACTTCACCAGACGTCCAGTCAGTCGGTAGTCCGACGCCGACCCCGAGCCGTCCACTGCCCGAAAGCGTTCGGGGACATTGGTGCTGAGGATCGCGCTGTGGAGCGTCGCCGCCGCGTCCGCCGCCGTCCCAGAGGTCGTGAATGGCTCGACCGCGAGAGTAGCGGCCCGTGGTTGCTGCGAACGATCGGACGACCAGCTGACCAATCCCAGCGTGGTCGCAAGCCCGGCAACGGCAATTGCCCATTTTAGTCTCGGCCTCTGGCCCGGCGAAACCGGCAGAGATTTAAGTGCGTTCGCCGTGGCTGGCGCGGTCGTCGCGGGTGATCCAGCCGCCATCTGCGACACCGGGCCGATCAGGCGGTAGCCGACCTTGGTGATCGTCTCGATGCGGAAGCTGCCGTCACCGCGTTCGTCTGCGAGCCGCCGCAGCCGCGCGATGACCCGGCTGATACTGTCTTCGCCAACGATGCGCCCGTCCCAGCATTGGCGGATGAGGTCGTCGCGGCTGACGATTGCGCCGCGCGCCGCCACCAGTGCCACCAGCACCTGCATAACGCGCGGCTCGAGCGTTTCGGCGCTGGTGGTTGTGACCTGCCGCAGCGCTGGCTCGACGGTAATCGGCCCGAGCCGGAACGGCGCGGCGCGCGCAAGGTCGATCTGGCCTGTCTCGCTCACCACACCCCCCGTTCGGCGCCACGCTATCGTAACAGCAGCCGCCTGCCCAAGAAAAATTGAGCTTTTGGAGCAATCATCGGGCTTTCATCGGACGATCATCGGATCGATGTCATGTCGCCGCCCGCACGTTTTCCGCACCTTGGCCACGGGAGCAATCCAGCCCCTACCGGGTACGGTCAACAGGGAGACGACCAATGGTCATGAAGACAGGGATCATCGCTGCGAGTGCGATACTGCTTGCCGCGAATAGCGCCGACGCCACGACGCAGACGATCACGCGGCATGGCTCGATTTTTTATCAGTTCGCCCCCGACTTCGATTATAATCCCGACCATCTGACGTCGCTCCTCGACTTCAAGATTGGCGATGCGATCGACCTGAAGATCACGTACGATGACGCCGAAGTCGGTCCGCTGGTCCGCGGGATCAACGCCTCGCCGGATCCGCTCCTGACCAATCCCGATGTCACCGGGGTTGCGCTCGGCAACGGCAATCCGGCCAACAGCGTCGTCTTCACGGTCGGCTCACATACGGTCGGGCTGGCAGATTTCGCGTGTGCGCCCGACCCCGACGGGTGCGAGGCGGCAACAGGCTTCGATTTCCACTACGGACCGACGGCCATTTTTTACAAAGGCCAGTTCCTCGGCATCGACTCGTTGTTCGGTATTGGCGGCTCGCCGTTCACCAACCCCAACATCGGCCAGTTCGTGAAATATGTCCTTGTCGATGGCGACCCGACAATTCCCGCCGCAGTCGGCGTGCCCAACCGCACCGACTATGTCTTTCTCTCGACAGCGGGGGTGGGCAATATCGTCTTCCTCGGGAAATTCGACGGCCCCGGCGTCGCTGCCATCCCCGAACCCGCCAGCTGGGCGATGCTCGTCGGCGGGTTCTTCATGCTCGGCGCGGTCATGCGGCGGCGCGTGCTGGTTGCGGTCGCGGTTTAGGGCAGGCGGGGGGCGGGCCGTGCGGCGCGCCCCTACCGCCGCGCGTACCCGCGCTGCCCGCCTGCCGGTGGCCCGCGACGCGGGGTGCGGTTTGGTTCGGGGGCGTCGCCGACGGGTTCGATCGCGACATCGGGGTCGCCGTCGTCGGTCTTGCGGAGCGCGGCGACGAAGCGGTTGGCGGCATTGCGCGGGATTTCGAAGCGCGTCTCCCGGTCGAAGATGCGGATCGCGCCGATCTCGCGCTTGGTCAGGTGGCCGCGACGGCACAGGTACGGCAGCAACCAGCGCGGGTCGGCGTTATTGTTGCGCCCGGCGTTGATGCGGAACCAGACGGTGTCTTCGAAACCGGGGCGGGGTGCGCCAGAGTCTTGGCCCGTCTGACCGGGACGCGCGGCGGGGCCGGAGTCGGACAGGTCCTCCGGCGCGGGCAGGCGGGCGCGCTGCAACCGCAGGAGCGCGGCGGCGATGTCGATCGGTGGCTTGGCGGCGAGCAGCGTCTCGGCGGCGGCGCGATCCTCGCCCGCGTCGACGATCTCGTCCATCATCCGCGCGTCGTCCTGCGCCTGGATCGCTTCGGCGGTCGGCGGGTCCATCCACTGGGCGCGGACGTTCGCGGCGCGAAGAAGCCCCTCGGCGCGGTGGCGCTTGGGGTAGGGGACGAGGATGACGCATACGCCCTTTTTCCCCGCGCGCCCGGTCCGGCCCGAGCGGTGCTGGAGGACTTCGGCGTCGTGCGGCAGTTCGGCGTGGATGACGAGGTTGAGGTCGGGCAGGTCGATCCCGCGCGCGGCGACGTCGGTCGCGACGCAGACGCGGGCGCGGCGATCGCGCAGGGCCTGCAGCGCGTGGGTGCGGTCGGCCTGGCTCAACTCGCCCGACAGCGCGACGGCGGCGAACCCGCGTTCGACGAGGTTGGCGTGGAGGCGGCGGACGCCCTCGCGGGTGCTGGCGAAAACCAGCGCCGCGCCA
>JAYTXW010000253.1:0-6972 GCA_043742745.1 Sphingomonadaceae bacterium | reverse complement strand
GAAATAAAGGAGCTCGATCGTATGGTCAGCGCCGGGACTGCACCTCAGGGGGTAAGCTCGGAATCTGTCCAAGCAATCGATCAAGTAAGGAGCATTGGCAACATTGGCGCTCATATGGAGCGAGATATTAATACCATTATAAATGTAGACTCCGAAGAAGCTCAATCTCTTATCGATTTAATTGAGCTACCATTCGACGAGTGGTACTCAGCGCGCAACAGTCGCCAAATGCGCCTGCTACGGATCGCAGACATTGCGGAGCAGAAGAGGCAAGCGATCGCCGATGCCCGTGAAAAGCAGATCGCCCTGCCTGCGCCCGCTACCAAATAGATATACGCTCGACGGCTGACTCACCCCACCTTCTTCGGTCGTTCCTCCTTCGCCCCATTCGCCCGCGTCGCGGCCGCCTTCGCCGGGGACCGTTCCGCCCGTGCCCGTGCCGCCATCCAGCGAGCGGTGCCGAACACGCCGTTGAGGAGGCCCGCGACGGTGTAGTCGAGGTCGAGGCTTTCCCAGTGGAGGCCGAAACCGAGCCCGAGGACTTCGACCTCGGTGAGTTGCGCCGTGGCGTCGGTCAGGCCCTCGACGAGGCGCGGCGGGAAGGCGAAGGTCGCGTCGTTGGTCAGGTCGTCGCTCACGCCGCTGCGCCCTTCCCCACCATCTCATGCTGCTCCCCATAAAAAACCATTTTCCTACACCCCCGGTGGGGGCGCATAGTGGCTCTGCGAGAGGGTTTGGAGGTGTCGGTGGGTGCACACAAGCGGTCGACATTGATGCCGTGGGCGGGGTGCGGCGGTGTGCTTTGCGCGGGCGCGGTGGGTCGGCGAGCTGCGGCGCGGTCGGGAGAGAAGGAAAAGAATATTTGTCGCGGGCGTGACGTTAGCGTGACCTTCACCCTCGCGCGCCGGAGTTGAGCGAAGGTCAGGCGGTCGGCGGCGCCGCTGGCCACCCCGCGAACAGCCCCCGAAGTGCGGCGACGAACGCGAGCGGCTGATCGACCATGACGTGGTGCTCGGCGTCGGGAATGGCGATCGCAGGCGACCCCGGCGGGAGCAGGTCGCGCATCGCCGCGACGCGGTCGGGCGGCATCAGCATCGAGTTCGCCCCCCACACCAGCGCCACCGAGCAGCGCGGGTTGGCGAGCAACTGGAGCGCGTCGCCAATGTGGAACCGCCCCCACAGGAACGGGTCGAAGCGCCACGTCCACCCGGTCGTCGCCGCAGCCCCATCGGCGGTTGCGACCGGCACCTCAACCAGCGAGTCGCGGGCGATGCGGTCGGCGATGAACGGGTTGGCGCATCCCTGGACGGGAGCAAAGCGAAAGCGGGCGAGCGCGGCGGTCAGGGTGGGATAGACCTTGTGGCGGCGCTCGGTCACGTTCGGCGGGCGGTGGCCGGGCTCGCCTGCCGCGCGGAACGGGGTGTCGACGATGACGGCGGCGGCGAACTCGGCCCCGCGCGCCTGGACCGCCGCCATCATCGGGAAGCCGCCGAAGCTGTGGCCGACGACGATCGGCGGTCCGGCGTCGGCGAGGCCGGTGGCGGCGACGACGGCGAAGATCTCGTCGACAAAGGTCTCGACCGAATAGGTCGCACGGTGGTCCGACCCGCCCATCCCGCTCCACGAGAAGGCCGCGACGCGGTAGCCGCCCCCGTCCCTCGCCGCGAAGAACGGCGCGATGAACCGCCACCACCCGGCATGCGCGCCGTTGCCGTGGAGGAGTAGCAGACCGGGCTTGCCGCGCTCACCCCATGTCAAAACCTCGATCGCCGCGCCCGCGACGGTGATGGTCGACACCTCGGGTGCGTCCGCCAGCGCGGATGTGAACCACGGCGGCGCGGGTGGGACTGCCCCGGCGAAGGGGACGAGCGGGGCATCGGTTAGCGCGGGCGGAACGGTGGGGGCGTCAGTCATCGTCCCCCCGTCGCCGCAGTTGACGCGCACGTCAACGGTAAACCGGCTCCTCCCACCACGGGTAGAAGTCGGGCATGCCGTCGGCGACGGTATCGGGGAAGGCAGGCGGGCACTTGGCGATGAACGACGTCACCCCCTCCTTCGCGTCGTCCGACCGTCCCCGGCTCCAGATGGCGCGGCTGTCGAGGCGGTGCGCGTCCATCGGGCTGGCCGCGCCGAGCATCCGCCACAGCATCTGCCGGGTCAGTGCGACCGACACCGGCGCGGCGTTGTCGGCGATCTCGCGGGCGACCTTGGTCGCTTCGGCGAGGAGGTCGGCGGCCGGGACGACGCGGCTGACAAGCCCCCCGCTCAGCGCCTCGCTGGCGTCAAACACCCGGCCGGAGAAGCACCATTCGAGCGCCCGGGCGATACCGACGACGCGCGGCAGGAACCAGCTCGACGCCGCCTCCGGGACGATGCCGCGCCGCGCAAAGACAAAGCCGAAGCGCGCAGTGTCGGCGGCGATGCGGATGTCCATCGGCAACAGCATCGTCGCGCCGATGCCGACCGCCGGGCCATTGATCGCGGCGATGACGGGTTTGAGGCTGGCGAAGATGCGTAACGTCACCCTGCCCCCACCGTCGCGGACGGCGTCATGGCTGTAGTCGGTCGTCCCGTCGGGGCGGACGGGCCCATCGCTGCCAAGGGCTTCATAGTCGAAGGTTGCCGCCCCGGCGCTGAGGTCGGCCCCGGCGCAGAAGGCGCGGCCGTCGCCGGTGACGATCACCGCCCGCACCGCGTCGTCGGCGTCGGTCGCATCGAACGCGGCGATCAACTCGGCCATCATCACGCCCGTGAAGGCGTTGAGCTTGTCGGGGCGGGCCAGCGTGATGGTGGCAATCCCGTCGGCGACGGTAAGGCGGATTTGAGTGAAGGTCATGCAATGCTTCCTTGTCCCTCCCCCCCGGCGCAGCCGGTAGCGTGGGAAGGGCCGGGGTGGGACTTCGTATGAGACGGATAGTATGCCCATGCGGGCAAGCCCGGTCCCTCCCCACTTTACAGCGCAAGCGCGCCGTGGAGAGGGAGCAGCGTTAGAGCGCCTCGACGATCGTCACGTTTGCCAGCCCGCCGCCCTCGCACATCGTCTGAAGGCCCCAGCGCTTGCCACGCGCCCGCAGCGCATGGACGAGCGTCGTCATCAGCTTGGTTCCCGACGCGCCGAGCGGGTGGCCAATCGCGATCGCGCCGCCGTTGACATTCAGCCGGTCAGGGTCGCCGCCGATCTCCTTGAGCCACGCCAGCGGCACTGAGGCGAACGCCTCGTTGACCTCGAACAGGTCGATGTCGCCGATGCTCATGCCCGCCCGCGCCAGTGCCCGGCGGGTCGCGCCGATCGGGGCTTCGAGCATGATGACCGGGTCCTCGCCAACCACGGTCATATGATGAATGCGCGCGAGCGGGGCGATCCCCAGCGCCTTCAACCCGCGATCGTTGACGACCATCACGCCGCTCGCCCCGTCGGCGATCTGCGAGCTGGTCGCCGCCGTCAGCCGCCCGCCATCGGTGATGAGCTTGACCCCGCGCACGGCGTCGAGGCTGGCGTCGAAGCGGATGCCCTCGTCGACGCGGTGGGCCTCGGTCGAGCCATCGGGCAACACGACGTCGACCGGAACGATCTCGGCGTCGAATGCTCCCGCCTTTACCGCCGCCGCCGCCTTCGTCTGGCTGGCGAAGCCGAAGGTATCGAGATCGTCGCGGGTGAGGTCGTAGCGCGTCGCGAGCATCTCGGCCCCGGTGAACTGGCTGAACTGAACGCCGGGATAGCGCGCCGTCATCCCCGGTCCACCGAACGGCGAGCCGAGACTGGCCTCGTGCGCCAGTTTGCCGGCCATGCCCATCGGCACGCGAGTCATGCTCTCGACCCCGGCGGCGATGACGATGTCCATCTGCCCGCTCATCACGGTCGCGGCGGCGAAGTGGAGCGCCTGCTGGCTGCTGCCGCACTGCCGGTCAACACTTGTGCCGGGGACGCTTTCGGGCAGGCGCGACGACAGGACGGCGTTACGCGCGATGTTGCCGGACTGCTGCGCGAACTGGCTGACGCACCCCATGATCACGTCCTCGATCAGCGCCGGGTCGGCCCCGCTTCGGTCGACGAGCGCGTTGAGTACCTGGCCCGCGAGGTCGGCGGGATGCCACCCGGTCAGGCGGCCGCCGCGGCGACCTCCCGCAGTCCGCGCGGCGGCGACGATATAGGCGGCTTCCATGACAGTCTCTCCCCAGAGGTTTACTGATCATGCCCCGGACTGGACGCGCTGGCCACCCCCCGGCATAGCAATGAGAACGAAATTGGGAAGCCACCGATGTCCGCCAAGCCGCTATCGACCACTGCCGCGCTCGTCGCGCTGACCTTGGCCACAGCATTGGGCACCGCCGCCCTCGCCGAGCCGAGGACGCCGTTGTTCGGGCGGCACAAAGCGGCAAAGCAAGTTGCGCCCGCGCCCGTCGCCGCGCCGGTGGTCGTTGCCCCACCAGCACCCCCACTAGCACCGCGCACGGTCGACGCGACGATCGCCACCGTCGATGTCCCGCCCGCGACCGCGCCGGCCGCGCCGCTGACCGGCATCGCCCAGCTTCGCGCCGCCTATGCCTTCGCGCTGCCGGTGTACGAGATGATGCGTGCGCGCTACCTTCAGGTGAGCAAGGTCGAGGGCTTCGGGCAACCCGGCGTCAACCGGCTGTACGCGCGCACCGTCCTCGCCGACTCGACGTCGCGCGATGTGACGACGCCGAACAACGACACGCTGTATTCGAGCGCATGGCTCGACCTCGCCGCCGGGCCGCTCATCCTCGATGCGCCCGCGATGCCGCGCCGCTACCATTCGGCCGCGCTGATGGACGTCTCCACCAATAACGTCGCAATCGTCGGGACGCGGTCGGGCGGCACCGGCGGGCGCTACGTCATCATGGGTCCTGGCGTCGAGCCGGGTTCGATCCCGCCGGGAACGACCACGATCCGCGTTCCCACCAACGACGCCTGGCTGCTTGTTCGGGTGCTGGTCAACGGCCCCGACGACCTGCCTGCCGCCACCGGGCTGATCCGTGCCTTCACCTTGGAGGCGCGCGACGCCGCCCTACCCAAACCGGTCGCGGTCACCGCCGTGCCGACCGCGAACCCTGACGCCACCACCTTCCTCGCCGTCGTCGACGAGGCGCTCCGCCGTAACCCACCATCGGCGGCGACCCTCGCCCGCCCCGAACTCGCGGCACTCGGCATCACGGCGGCGGGGATTGACCCGGCGAGCGTATCACCCGCGACGATGGCGGCATGGACGACTGCGCTCCCCACACTGCGTGCCGAGGCCAAGGGCGGCTTTGGCGCGACCGGCACGCTCGTCGATGGCTGGAACTACCCCGGCCCCGGCATCGGCCATTACGGCGCCAGCGACGACATCGCGCGCGCCCGGGTCGCTCTCGGCGGCTTGGGGGCGCTGCCGCAGACCGAGGCGATCTACCTGACCGCCGGGACCGACGCGGACGGCGCGGCGCTGACCGGTGCCAAGGCGTACACCGTCCACCTGCCACCCAAGCTGCCGGTCGGGGCGTTTTGGTCGCTGACAATGTACGAGCAGGACAAATCCGGGCGGCTATACTTTGTCGACACCCCGTCGAAGCGGTTCGCCGTCGGCGACCGCACCCCCGACCTCCGCGCCGAGCGCGATGGGAGCTATGATATCTTCGTCCAGCCCAAAGCCCCCTCGGGCGAACGCATCGTCAACTGGCTGCCATCGCCCAGGGGGCCGTTCGTCGTCGTCTTCCGTGCCTATCTGCCCAAGGCCGGCTTCCTCGACGGGTCGTTCCGCCTGCCGCCGATCGCGGTAACCGAGGTCATCCCCTAAACCTCGCTCGTTACCGGCCAGTCCACCGGCAGCGGCGCGGTCGTATCGATCGCGTCGCGGTCCTCGGCATAGGGCACGACGATCCGCCGCGCGTGCAGGCGCATCGGTCCCGCCCCCGCGCCATACACCGGATCGCCACTGATCGGCGTCCCCAGCATCGCGGCGTGCACCCGGATCTGGTGGGTCCGTCCAGTCGCGGGGCTGAATTCGATCAGGCTCCGCGCCCCCCGTTCGAGCACCTGCCACCGTGTCGCCGCCGCCTTGCCTGCCGGATCGACGACCATCCGCCAGCCGTTGGCGGCGGTCGACACTTTGAGCAGCGGCGCGTCGACCTCACCCGCGTCCCCCACCGGCGCGCCGTCGACGAGCGCCCAGTAGGTCTTACTGACCCGACCCGCCGCAAACAGCGCCGACAGCCGCTTGAGCCCCTTGGGATGCCGCGCCAGAACAAGACACCCCGACGTGTCGCGGTCGAGCCGGTGGGCGGGCTGCGGCGACCGCACAAACCCCTGCCGCAGCCCGATCAGGTGCGCCTCAAGGCTGTGCGGCGTCGTCGGCCCCGGATGGACCGCCATCCCAGCGGGCTTGTCGAGGATAAGGACGTGCGCATCGACCATCAAAATGCGCCGGACGAGGTCGTCGATGATGGGAGAAGGCCGGCCGATCATCGCGCCCTTGTCGCCGTTCCGCACGGATGGGGCAACCCGCCCAGGCAGCGTCTACCTTGTCGATCGGGCAAACCCCATGCTACGCGCTCAGTCCACGGATCGGTGGCCGAGTGGTCGAAGGCGCACGCCTGGAAAGTGTGTAGGGGTCTAAAGCTCCTCCAGGGTTCGAATCCCTGCCGATCCGCCAAACTCTTGTTTCCGGCTGTTTCCCGATAGCCCGATGAGACGCCTTCGCCTAGGTAAACGGCGTTTTAGCGTCCCTCTTTGTTCCTTGCCATCCCGCGCCAGCCCGATTACGATGTGGGGATAATCGTGGGGAGGCTGAAACGTGGGGAAGCTGACAGCAACCGGAGTGAGGGCGCTCAAGGCGGCGGGCAGCTACGGCGATGGCGACGGATTATTCCTCATCATCAGCGCGACCGGCTCCGCCTCGTGGATGGTCCGTGCGCAAAAAGCGGGCAAGCGGCGCGATATTGGCCTTGGTAGTGTGAAAATTGTGACACTGGCTA
>JAYTXW010000252.1:0-6089 GCA_043742745.1 Sphingomonadaceae bacterium | reverse complement strand
TCCGAGCGGCGAGATAAGCGACGCCAACACGCGGCTCGGTCGCGCCAGGATCGAGGCGTTGGCCGCTCGCCAGTCGCTTCGCCGCCGCAGCAGCACTTGTTGCCGTGCACAAAGCCGATGAAGCCCGCGCGCTGTTCGCGAACGCCGACCCCGATTCGGCCATCGGCGCGGCAGCAAAGCGACTGGCGAGCGGCCAACGCCTCGACCCCGGCGCGACCGAGCCGCGCGTCGGCGTCGCCTATCTCGCCGCGCGCATCGCCGGTGACCTCTCACGCGAACGCCCGGTGCCGCTGGCGATTGCCTTTGCTCGCGCAGGGACCCTGCTTGCGCCAGAGATCGGAGAGATGTGGCTGATCGCGGGCGATGTCCTCGCGCGCAGCGGCCACGCCGACGCTGCGGTCGCGGCATACGCGCGCATCGCCCCGCGCGACGATCTCGCCGCCGCCGCAACGCGGCACCGGGGACTCGCGCTCGCCTCTCTCGGACGCGACGGCGAGGCGCGCGTCATCTTCGAAGCAGCGACCACCGGGCCGCGCGCAACCGCCGACGACTGGCAGCGTCTTGGTGATCTCGAACGCAAGCTTGCTCATCACACGGCGGCGTCGGCGGCCTATTCACGGGCGATCGCGCTTGCCGGGCCTACCGCCGGTTGGACGCTATATTTTTATCGCGGCGCGGCGTCCGAGCAGGCGGGCGACTGGATACCGGGGGAGGCCGACCTGCGCGCGGCGCTCAGGCTGGTCCCCGACGAGCCGACCGTCCTCAACTATCTCGGCTATGCCATGCTCGACCGGGGGCAGATGTTGCCCGAGGCGACCGCGTTGATCGCGCGCGCTGCCGCGTTGCGTCCCGACGATGGCTTCATCGCCGATTCGCTCGGCTGGGCCTATTATCGCGCAGGCGACGATGCGCGGGCGATCCCGGCGCTGGAAGGGGCCGCCCGCCTTGAACCCGGCGACGCGACGATCAACGAGCATCTGGGCGATGCCTATTGGCGCGCCGGGCGGCGGCTCGAGGCGCGCTTCCGCTGGCGCGCGGCGGCCAACCTGTCGCCGGAACCGGCTCAGGCGGTGCTGCTCGCGCATAAGCTCGACTTTGGGTTCGACGTCGCGCTGGCGCAGGCAGTGGCGGTGTCTGCTCCCGCGTCCGAGGGCACGCCGCGTTGATCGAAGCCGCCCCGGCGAAGGTCAACCTCGCCCTCCACCTCCGCCGCCGCCGCCCCGACGGCTATCACGATCTCGAAACGCTGTTCGCTTTCACCGATTTCGGTGACACCCTTTGGGTCGAGGAAGGATCACGGCTTAGCCTTACGGTCAACGGCCCGTTCGCAGCGGCGGTGGGGGAGGGCGACAACCTTGTCCTGCGCGCAGCGCGCGCACTTGCTGGTGCTGGCGGATGCCTGGCGAACGCGGCGCTGGTACTCGACAAGCGCATCCCGGTTGCCGCCGGACTCGGTGGTGGGTCCGCCGATGCGGCGGCGACGCTCCGCCTGCTCAATCGCTTTTGGCGGCTCGACTGGCCGCTCGACCGACTTGCCGCGATCGCCGCGCCGCTCGGGGCCGATGTTCCGGCGTGCGTCTTCAGCCGACCGCTCGCCGGAGAGGGAAAGGGGGATGCGCTGTCATCGGTCGATATCGACCTTGGTGGCACGCCGATCCTGCTCGTCAATCCGCGCGTCGCGGTACTGACGGGGCCGGTCTTCGCACGCTGGGACGGAGTCGATCGCGGCGCGCTCGACCCGGCGCTATGGCGGACCGCGCGCAACGACTTGGCGCTACCGGCGATTGCGATTGCCCCGGTGATCGCTGATGTCCTTGACGCCCTCAACGCCACCGGGGCGGATTTCGTGCGGATGTCGGGGTCGGGGGCGACATGCCTCGCGCTGTATCCGGCCGCCGCCGCGTGTGCCGCCGCGCACGCCGCGCTCGCGGCGGCTCATCCGGGGTGGTGGATAACCGCAACGACGCTGCGCATCTAATTCTGTTGCACTGCAGCATGAGCCGTACTCAACTTTTTTGATCGCGACTCAAAAAGCCCCTTGACGGCGGCTTGAGTGCGACTTAGATCGTCACTCAGTTGTTCTGAGTAAAACTCAACTGCCCAAGGAAAACCGTTATGATCACCCGTTTCCTCATCGCTGCGCCCCTCGCCCTCGCGATCACCACCGTTTTTGTTGGCGCCGCCGTTCCGGCCCACGCCGGCACAACGGTCGCGCAGTGCGAAGCCATGCCATCCCAGCTTCGCACGGTCGCCGCCACGGCGTCGGCGTCCGTGCAGCAGCGTGCCGCCATTCTGATCACGACCGGCGAGAAGCTCTGCGCTGACCATGCGCGAGTTGAAGGCGGCAAGAAATTCGCCGCCGCCGCACACATCCTCGGTGTCGATCTCGCCGCGCTGCTGGCGACCGTCGTCACCGCCGGTCAGTAAGTCTTCGCCCGCCGTTGCGGATGCCATTTCGGCCCAGAACTGGCCGCGCAGCTTAGGCTGCGCGGCCTTTTTGCGTGATGAGGGGAGGCGGAGTGCAGCCTCGGGTCGACGCAAATGGATTCCAACTCGTCAACGGACTTGCGTCGTGTCGGCCGATGGTCGAGACGCGGACGCATCATGCTCGACCTGACCACCGACGGCGCGCGCGCGACGCTGACCCTCAATCGCCCCGCCCGCCGCAACGCCCTCGATCTCGCGATGTGGGAGGAACTGCCGCACCTCGTCGACCGCGCGATGGCCGATCCGGCGGTGCGACTGCTTGTCGTCACCGGCGCGACTGGGGCGTTCTGTGCCGGGGCCGACATCGGCGAATTCGCTGCCCACGCCGCCGATCCGGCGTGGCGCGCGCGGAACAATGCGGCGATCCGGTTGACCCAGACGACGCTCGCCCGTGCATCCAAGCCGGTTCTCGCAGCGATCGACGGCGATGCGATCGGCGGCGGTCTCGGCATCGCGCTGGCATGCGACGTCCGCCTCGCGACGGCGTCATCGCGCTTCGGGATGACTCCGGCCAAGCTCGGGCTGGTTTACCCGCTTCACGACACCAAGCTGCTGGTCGATGTCGTCGGTCCGTCGCGGGCGAAGCGGATGATCTTTACCGCGCGCATCTTCGGTGCCGACGAGGCCGCGCGTATCGGTCTGATCGACGAAGTCGTGACCGACCTTGCCGCCGCTGTCGACGATTTCGCGACCCGCGTCGCTGCATTATCGGCGACGACGCAGGTTGCCGCCAAGGCGATCATCCGCCGCATTCTCGATGGCGCGACCGACGACGACACCGCATCGGCAGCGCAATTCGACGCGGCCTTCACCGGGGTCGACTTCGTGGAAGGCGTCGCCGCCTTCCACGCCAAACGCCCCGCAAAGTTCGCCTGACAGGAACGACGATGACTTTCGACAAAGCCAAGCTTCCCAGCCGCCACGTCACCGTCGGCCCCGAGCGCGCGCCGCACCGGTCCTATTATTACGCGATGGGGCTGACCGAGGAGGACATCGCCAAGCCGTTCGTCGGCGTCGTGTCGGCCGGCAACGATTCGGCCCCGTGCAACACGACCCTCGACGCGCAGGCCGATGCGTCGCGCGCGGGCGTCATCGCGGCGGGCGGCACCCCGCGCCGGTTCAACACGATCACCGTTACCGACGGCATCGCGATGGGCCACCAGGGGATGAAGTCTTCGCTCGTCAGCCGCGAGGTCATCGCCGATTCGGTCGAGCTGTCGATGCGCGGCCACAGCTACGACGCGCTCCTTACGTTTGCCGGGTGCGACAAAAGCCTGCCCGGCATGATGATGGCGATGCTCCGATTGAACGTGCCGAGCGTCTTCGTCTATGGCGGCTCGATCCTGCCGGGGCGGTTCGAGGACAAGGACGTCACCGTCGTCGACGTGTTCGAGGCGGTCGGGCAATTTGCCGCCGGAGCGTGCCCGTTGGCGCGACTGACCGCGCTCGAAAAGGTCGCGTGCCCCGGCCACGGCGCGTGCGGCGGACAGTTCACCGCGAACACGATGGCGTGCGTCGCCGAGGCGATCGGCCTGTCATTGCCGAATTCAAACATGATGCCCGCACCGTATGCCGGGCGTGCTGAACTCGCCGTCGCGGCGGGGGAGGCGGTGATGGCGTG
This sequence comes from Sphingomonadaceae bacterium, assembly GCA_043742745.1. GTDB lineage: Bacteria > Pseudomonadota > Alphaproteobacteria > Sphingomonadales > Sphingomonadaceae > Polymorphobacter_B. The sequence continues at coordinate 1,981 of JAYTXW010000252.1, read as the reverse complement.
CCTCGCCGCCAACCTGCGCCCGCGCGACATCTGTACCCGCCAAGCCTTCGAAAACGCCGCGACCGTCGTCGCCGCAACGGGAGGCTCGACCAACGCCGCGCTCCATCTGCCGGCTATGGCGAGCGAGGCGGGGATCGACTTCGACCTGTTCGACGTCGCCGAAATCTGCAAGCGCACCCCGTATATCACCGACCTCAAGCCCGGCGGGCGCTACGTCGCGCGCGATCTGTACGACGCGGGTGGCATCTACATGGTCATGCGGACGCTCCTCGATGGCGGCTTCCTCCACGGCGATTGCATGACGGTGACGGGCAAGACGCTCGCCGAAAACCTCAGCCACGTCACGTGGAACCCCGACCAGGACGTCATCCGCCCGGTGTCGAACCCGATCACCCCGACCGGCGGCGTCGTCGGCCTGCGCGGCTCGCTCGCCCCCGACGGCGCGATCGTCAAGGTGGCGGGCATGGCGACGCTCGCGTTCACCGGCCCAGCACGAGTGTTCGATTGCGAGGAGGATTGCTTCGACGCCGTCGAGGCGCGAACGATCCGCGAAGGCGAAGTCGTCGTCATCCGCTACGAAGGCCCCAAGGGCGGTCCCGGAATGCGCGAGATGCTGTCGACGACGGCGGCACTCTACGGCCTCGGCATGGGCGAGAAGGTCGCGCTCATCACCGACGGACGCTTCTCCGGGGCGACACGTGGTTTCTGCATCGGCCACGTCGGCCCCGAAGCCGCCGACGGCGGGCCGATCGCGCTGGTCATCGACGGCGACATCATCGCGATCGACGCCGCCGCGGGGACGATCGACCTCAACGTCGCCGCCGATGAACTCGCCCGCCGCCGCGCTGCGTGGGTCGCCCCGGTCAACGCCTATCAGTCGGGGGCCTTGTGGCGCTACAGCCGCACCGTCGGCCCGGCGTCAAAGGGAGCGGTCACCCACCCTGGTGCCACCGCCGAACGCCACGTTTTCGCCGATATCTGACGCGGCAACGATCAGCGATTTGGCGGCGGTGGCGGGGGCAGCAGGGCACCGGCGGGAATGGGTTTGACGCGATCGAAAATCGGCTCTCCGTTCGCGTCGCGGGGAACATCGCCGCGTGTTGCGCCGCGCAGGGCGATATGGGGATCAGTCAGCGGCGATCGGGTGCACCCCGCAGCAGATACCAGCAAAACGGCGGCGATAAGACGATAGGACATCGTCAAAGCCCATACTACACCGACCTATAATGGCAAACCGCCCGACTTTACCGCTGATTCTGCCGCCGCTGCTCGACATCGCCGCAACCCGCGCTGCCGAGGCTGCAACCGGAATCGCGCCTGCCGTCTTGATGGAGCGGGCAGGGGCGCTCGCCGCCCGCGCGGTTCTTGCCGTCCGCGCCCCGCGCGCCGCCGTCGTCGCGTGCGGCACCGGCAACAATGGCGGCGACGGCTATGTGATCGCGCGCCACCTCGCCGCTGCTGGGGTCAGTGTCACGGTGGCGGCGACCGGCGACCCGACGAGCGCAACGGCGGCGGCGATGCGGGCGCGCTGGCTGGGACCGATCGTCCCACTCGCGTCAGCCGACCCGTGCGGCGTGGTGATCGACGCCGTCATTGGCATCGGCTGCACGCGCCCGCTCGCGGTCCTGAACGACCTTGCGCGCCTCGCCGCCACCGCGCGCGTCGTCGCGATCGATCTGCCGAGCGGCCTCGACGCCGACACCGGGAGTGGCGACAGCCTGATCGCCGACGTCACGATCGCGTGCGGGACGCTCAAGCCCGCGCATTTGCTCGTAGCAGCGCGGTGCGGGCGCATCGTCATCGCCGATCTTGGTTTCGATACGCGCGCCGCGACGTTGTTCGCGACGGCACAGCCCCCGCCGCTGACGCCGTCCGACGATGCCCACAAATATGCCCGTGGTGCGGTGTTTTTCCTTGGCGGGAAGCCGGAATTCGGCGGCGCGGCGCGGCTCGCGGCGACGGCTGCAGTTCGTGCCGGGGC
>JAYTXW010000251.1:0-2082 GCA_043742745.1 Sphingomonadaceae bacterium | reverse complement strand
CACCGACAGAAAACTGTTCGCGGGCGCTCGCCTGCGCCGCCTCCGCCTCCAGCGCGCGGTCACGCAGACTCGGATGGCCGACGATCTTGGCGTGTCGGTCAGCTACCTCAACCTGATCGAGCGCAACCAGCGTCCGCTGACCGCGTCGTTTCTCCTCAAACTCGCCAATACCTACGATCTTGACTTGCGCCAGCTGACCGGTGACGACGGCGACGCTGTAGCTGCCGAACTCGCGGTGCTGTTCACCGATCCGCGCCTTGCGGGGCTTGATGTCAGCCGCGCCGAATTGGTCGAAGTCGCCGCGAGCGCCCCCGGCGTCGCCGCCGCCCTCCTCCGCCTCGGCGCGCGCGCGGGAGCGACGCCGGTCGCGACGACACCCGCCGGGCCCGTCGAGGCAATGACCGAACTCCTCCTCGACCGGCGAAATTATTTCCCCGATCTCGACGCCGCTGCCGAGGCGCTTGCCGACGACCTGCGCCTGACTTCGCCCGACCTTGCCGCAGGCCTCGCCGAACGACTGCGCGTCCGGCACGGCATCGCCGTCCGGGTCCTCCCGACCAGCGTGATGCCCGACTTGCTCCGCCGCCTCGACCTCCACGCGCGGCAACTACAGTTATCGGAGGGGCTCGACGCGGCCTCGCGGACCTTTGCCATCGCCTATCAGATCGCGCTGATCGAGCTGAAACCGGCAATCGACGCGGTCGTGGCATCGGCGCGCCTGACGTCGAAGGCGCACGAGCGCTTCGCTGCCCAAACACTCGGCAATTACGCCGCCGCTGCGACAATGATGCCGTATGCCCGCTTCCACGCCGCCGCCGAGGCGCTGGGGTACGACCTCGAACTGTTGCAGGCACGCTTTGGCGCGGGGTTTGAACAGGTCGCCCACCGGCTGACCACGCTCCAGCGCCCCGGCATGCGCGGCATTCCGTTCCTGATGATCCGCACCGACCGCGCGGGCAATATTTCCAAACGCTTCTCCGCCGTCCGCTCGGCGCTCGCGACTGACGGCGGCGGGTGTCCGCTGTGGGTTCTCCACGCGGCATTCGACCGGCCGGGGCGGATCATGCGGCAGGTCGTCGAGACCGAGGACGGCACACGCTGGCTGTCGGTCGCGCGAACGGTGCGCACCTATGCGACGCCGTACGGATCGGTGAAGCCCGAATTCGCGATTTTGCTCGCCGCCGAACTGGCGTCGGCGCGCGCAATGATCTACGCCGACGGCCTCGACACGGGGCCGGGTGCGGCGACCCCGATCGGTCTCGGCTGTGCCCGGTGTGGCCGCGCCACGTGCCGCCAACGGAGCCTCGCTCCGGCAGGCGCACGCCTCGCGGTCGACGAGCGCACCCGCGGCCTGACCCCGTTCCGCTTCACGACACCTTCGACAATTTTGGGAGACGATTGATGGCCGTTGCCGGAGTAGAAATCAGGGGCGCGATGCTGCCCGGCTTCGAGACAATCCTGACCGACGCGGCGTTGACCTTTGTCGCCAACCTCCACCGTCAGTACGACCCGACCCGCCTTGCACTGCTCAATGCCCGTGAAGGGCGGCAGCGGTGGTGGGACGCCGGGAATGCGATCGACTTCGCCCCCGAAACCGCAAGTGTCCGCATGGGCGACTGGAAGGTCGCGGGATCACCCGCCGACCTGCAGGACCGGCGCGTCGAGATCACCGGCCCCGTTGATCGCAAGATGGTCATCAACGCGCTCAACAGCGGCGCGAAGTGCTTCATGGCCGATTTTGAGGATGCCTCGTCGCCGGTATGGACGACGATGATTGAGGGCCAAGTCAATTTACGCGACGCCGTTGCGGGCACGATCACGCTCGAGGACAAGGGCAAGTCGTACAAGTTGAACGACAGAACCGCGAAGCTGCTCATTCGCCCGCGCGGCTGGCACCTGCCCGAGGCGCATATCGTCGTTGACGGCGAGGTTGTCGCGGGGGCGCTGGTCGATTTCGGGCTATTCTTCTTCCATAACGCGCGGGCCCTCGTCGCCAAGGGATCGGGGCCGTATTTCTACCTGCCCAAGCTCGAGCATTATCTGGAGGCGCGACTGTGGAATAACATCTTCGTCCACGCCCAG
>JAYTXW010000250.1:0-2348 GCA_043742745.1 Sphingomonadaceae bacterium | reverse complement strand
GCGGCGGGCGAAGGGAAACAGGATGCGCGGCGCTTCGACGACGAGAAACGGCTCGAGCGCCTCCTCGGGCAGGTTGCGCAGGCCGAACAGGCCAGCATACAGCAACTCGACCGCGAACGCCGTCATGTCGTCGTTGGTTGCCTTGGCTTCGATCTTGAGCTCGACCTCGTACAGGTCGTCGCCCGCGCGTTTGGCGTTGACATTGACGTTGATCTCGATGCGCGGCTGGGTCGTCATTTGGAGCGACGCGGGGGCGTTGGGGTTCTCGAACGAGAAGTCCTTCACATATTGCGTCAGGATGCTGACCTGCGGCTGGCCCGCGAGGTCGGGAGCCCCGGCATCGGGAGCGGCAGCGCCGTTGGCGGGGACGGCGGGGTCGCCGCCAGTTTCGTCGGCCATGATCGTCTTTCGGTCGTTATGGAGTGGCGAGGCGCTAGCAGCCGCGCTGCCGCCCCGCAAGCATCAGTCGTCACACCCGCCACGGCGCACGACGCGCCGCGACACACACGACGGCGCACGACGCGCTGCGACTTATACGATGGTGCACGATGCGCCGCAGGGGACGGCACTAGTTTGGCTGCCAAGCGTACACTATGTCACGATGGACCGACGGAGCGTGCTCCGCTATGGTTACGACGTTATCCGAGGCGAACGATTATGTCTGACGGCGGCTCCTGGATCGAAATCGTGCTTCTGGCGATGCTCGCCGGCTTCATCGGCCTGCGCCTTGTCAACGTCCTTGGTAAGCGCACCGGCGATGAAAAGGCCGGTGTCGTCCCGCGCGCCGCGTCGCCCACCGCGATCGCCACGGCGCCGAGCTGCGCCGGACCCGCCGTTCGGGCCATCATCGCCGTGCCCGCCGGGACCGCCGCCGACGTCGCCCCCGCGCTCCAGGCGATCGCCGATGCCGATGCCGGCTTCGATCCCGTCAAGTTCCTCGACGGCGCGCAGGCAGCGTACCGCATGGTCCTCGATGCTTTTTGGGCGGGCGATGCGGCGGCGATGGCGGGGCTGGTCTCCGATGAGGTGCTCGACCATTTCCGCGTTGCGATCGCGCACCGCGACGCCGCGCTGGCGCACAGCCTGATCGCGGTCGATGGTGCCGTCATCACCGCCGCCCGCATGGTCGGGCAAATGGCCGAGGTTACCGTCCGCTTCGAGGCGACGATTGCTGTCGATGGGGTACCGTCCGCCGGGCACGATGTGTGGACGTTCAGCCGCCACGTTGGCGGGGCCGACCCGGCGTGGCTGTTGATCGCGACCGACGCCGACGCATGATGCCGCGGGCGGCGTCGGGCTGCCGATGAGCGTTGCCGTGGTTGTCATTCGCCGAGCAGCGTTGGCGTGGCTGTTCGCTATAATCGCGGGGTGCGCGACCCACCCTGCGCCACCGCTGCCCTCGCGACTGCTGCCGCCGCGTCCCTCGCTGCCGTCGGTGCCTGCACCTTCCGTCGCTGCGCCAACTGCGGTGTCGCTCACCGCGCCGGGGATGCCGCTGGCGCCGCGGCCTGGCTTTACTACCGCCGATCTCACCCCTGCGCTCACCGCCTTCCGCGCGTCGTGCCCGACGCTGGTCAAGCGCGCTGACCTGAGCGGCCTGACGCAACCGGGCGACTGGGCCGCACCGTGCGCCGCCGCTGCGACCGCGACCGATGGCCATATTTTCTTTGCGGCGGCGCTGCTCCCCGTCGTCATCGGCAACGGGCGCGGCCTCGACACAGGCTATTACGAGCCCGACCTTGCCGCGACGCGAACGCCCGCGCCGGGGTTCGCCGTGCCGATCTACCGCCGCCCGCCCGATTTGCTCGATATCGACCTCGGCACGTTCGACGTGGGCCTAACCGGCAAGCATATTCGCGGGCGCATCGCCGGAGCGCGCGTCGTGCCTTATTACGACCGGGCCGAAATCGACGGCGGCGCGCTCGCCGGGCGCGGCCTCGAGCTCGCGTGGGCGGCCGACCCCTACGCGGCGTTTTTCCTCGAAATCCAGGGGTCGGGGCGGCTCCGGCTGACCGACGGCACGACGTTGCGCGTCGGCTATGACGGCCAGAACGGCCATGCGTACACCGGTATCGGCAAGCTGCTGCGTGACCAGGGCGCTCTCGGTCCGGGTCAGGCGACGATGGCGGGGATCATCGGCTGGCTCCGCGCGCATCCGGGCGACGCGCCGACGATCCTTCACGCCAACCGCAGCAAGATCTTTTTCAAGCCGGTCGACCTCGCCGCCGATCGCGGGCCGCTGGGGGCGCTCGGTATCGCGTTGACCCCGCGCGTCAGCGTTGCCGCCGACCCCGCCTTCGTCCCCCTCGGCGCGCCGCTGTGGCTCGACACGACGGTCGACGGCGCGG
>JAYTXW010000249.1:0-3577 GCA_043742745.1 Sphingomonadaceae bacterium | reverse complement strand
GTTAATGGGCGACATTTTCGACTATATCATCGTTGGCGCCGGATCAGCGGGATGCGTTCTCGCGAATCGGCTGTCGGCCGACCCGGCGACGCGCGTCCTCCTGCTCGAAGCCGGCGGCAAGGATAGTTCGATGCTGATCCATATGCCCGCCGGGATCGGCAACATCATCCCGCCCGACAAGCCCAACGCGATGAACTGGGGGTTTTGGACCGTTCCGCAACGCCATTTGAACGACCGCCCGCTGTACTGGCCGCGCGGGCGCGTGCTGGGCGGATCGTCGTCGATCAACGGGATGGTTTATATTCGTGGCCACGCGAGCGATTATGACCGCTGGGCGCAAACCGGACTGGCCGGGTGGGGCTGGCGCGATGTCCTGCCGTATTTTCGCCGCGCCGAGAATAGCGAGCGTGGGGCGAACGAGTTTCATGGGCAGGGTGGGCCGCTCCACACGTCGAGCCGTCGCCATCCGCTCGCGCTTGCCGAGGTCTTTGTCGCCGCCGCCGTCGAGGCCGGATTCGCGCGCACCGACGATTTCAACGGAGAACAGTTCGAAGGCGCGGGCCATTACGATGCGACGATCAAGGACGGTAGCCGCTGGTCGGCGGCGCGCGCCTACCTGACCCCTGTCCTCAACCGCGCTAACCTCGAGGTCCAAACTGGCGTGCAGGTCGAGGCGGTGACCTTCGCCGGACGCACCGCCACCGGGGTCCGCTATCGCCAAGGCGGTCGGACCGAGACAGTGTGCGCGCGCGAGACGATCCTCAGCGGCGGGGCAATAAATTCACCGCAACTGCTGCTGCTGTCGGGCATCGGCCCTGCCGCCGACCTGCGCACACTCGGCATCGACGTCGTCCGCGACTTGCCCGCTGTCGGCGCGAATTTGCAGGATCATCTCGACGTCGTCGTCCAATGGGCATCGACCCAGCCGGTGACGCTCAACGCCAATAAGGCGTTTCACCGCAAGGTGCAGGCACTACTCCAGTGGCGCTTCGGCAAGACCGGATCGGGGGCGAGCATGGCGACACCGAGTGGGGCGTTTGTGTCGACGCGGCCCGGGCTCGCTGCCCCCGACGTCCAGTTCCACTTCATGCCGTATAAGGGTGCGCCGCACGGGCGCGGGACGATGTCGGGCGAGCACGGCTATCAGATGCACGTCTGCCAGGTGCGGCCCGATAGTCGCGGGACGATCAAGCTGGCGTCACCCGATCCGCTCGCCCACCCGCTGATCGACCCGAACTATCTGGCGGCCCCCGACGATGCGCGCGTGATGGTCGAAGGCGTCAAGATCGCGCGGCGGATCGGCGCGGCGGCGGCATTTGCGCCATACCGCGGGGAGGAGCGCTGGCCCGGCGCTGGCGTCACTGACGACGCGGCGATCCTCGCCCGCCTGCGCGACGCGGCGGAAACGATCTACCACCCGGTGGGAACGTGCCGGATGGGAGCCGACCCGGCGTCGGTCGTCGACGGCGATCTTTGCGTTCGCGGCGTCGATGGCTTGCGCGTCGTCGATGCGTCGGTGATGCCATTCCTCGTCTCGGGCAACACTAATGCGCCGACGATCATGATCGCTGAAAAGGCGAGCGACGCGATTGTCGCGGCGAGCAAGCACCGGCTCGCGGCATGAGCACCGTCAACCCGTTCACGATCCCCGTCGCAGCTGACGAGGCGGCATGGATTCGCGACCGCGTCGCATCGTATCGCTTCTTCGAGGAGCCGACCGACGCCGGATGGAAATATGGCGCCAACCGCGATTATATGGAGCGGTTGCGCGCCTATTGGCTCGACACGTTCGACTGGCCAGCGGCCGTTGCCCGGCTCAACCGTCATCCGCATTTCCACGTCGAGGTCGACGACGGCCTATCGCTGCACTGTGTACACCGTCTTTCGTCGCGCCCAGGGGCCCGTCCGCTGCTGATCGCGCACGGGTGGCCGGGGTCGATCGTCGAGTTCGACGCCATCATCGACCAGTTGGCTGAACCGGAGACGGAGAATGGGCCTGCCTTCCATGTCATTGCTCCTTCGCTGGCGGGGTATGCGTGGTCGGACAAGCCGGCGACGCCGATCGGACCCCGCGCAATGGCGGGATTGTACGATCGGCTGATGGGGGTGCTCGGCTACGACCGGTATCTGTATCAGGGCGGCGACTGGGGCTGCGTTATCGGCGGCTGGATCGGCCTCGACAGCACGCGCGTCGAAGCGATCCATCTCAGCGGCTACGGCCTGCGCTCGGGCGATATGCGCCCGACGACGCCCGCCGAAACGGCGTGGCTGACGCAGGCGCAAAAGGTGCGCGACCGCGAAACCGCCTATCTTCAGTTGCAAGGCACGAAGCCGCAGAGCCTTGGTGCTGCGATGATGGATTCGCCGATGGGCGTCGCCGCGTGGTTTGCCGAAAAGTTCGTCGGCTGGGCCGATGTCGGCGGCCGTAACGGCGTCGTTGACCCACCGTTCTCGTTCGATGTGATGCTGACCAACATCATGATCTATTTGACGACACGGAGCTTCAATACCGCAACGTGGATCTACAAGGGTCTATTCGACGAAGGCGGCTTCACCATTCCCGACGGCCGCCGTATCGAAGTGCCGACGGCGGTCGCGGCCTTCCCGCACGACCTGCTCGCCTTCCCGCCGCGCGCGATGGTCGAGCGCGGGTATAACGTCGTTCGCTACACCGAGATGCCGCGCGGCGGTCACTTTGCGAGCCTTGAGGAACCCGAGTTATTCATCGCAGACGTGCGTGCTTTCGCCGCCGGGCTCTGAGGACGCCGTGAACGGCGTCGAGTGGCGGGTCACACCGGGGCTCACCGGCTATATCGACGCGGTTGCCATGATGGAGGACCGCGCGGCTGCCATTCGCTGCGGCGAGGCGACTGAGCTGATCTGGCTGGTTGAACACCCGCCACTCTACACCGCCGGAACCAGCGCCGACCCCGCCGAATTGCTCGACGCGCGGCTGCCGGTGTTCGCCACCGGGCGCGGTGGACGCCATACCTATCACGGGCCGGGCCAACGGGTGATCTATGTGTTGCTCGACCTCGACCGGCGCGGGCGTGACATCCGCCGTTTTGTCGCCGCACTCGAGGACTGGATTATCGCGACGCTGGAGCGCCTCGACTTGGCGGCATATCGGATTGCGGGACGGGTCGGCGTCTGGACAGGCTCAGCGGACGATCCGGCCAAAATTGCCGCGATCGGCGTCCGTATTCGTCGCTGGGTAACGCTGCACGGGGCCGCGATCAACGTCGATCCAGACCTCGAGCATTTTGCCGGAATCGTACCCTGCGGGATCGGCGACGCGCGCGTTACCAGTCTTGCGGCGGTCAAGCAATTGAAAGGTTTTGCAATAATGGATCTTGCGTTACGTAAAGGTGCTTCTGCATTCCTTTCTGCGGTGACAAAAACGGCTCCCGCAAAGTCGCTTGAGGAACACGATTATCTTGTCTAATGTCCACCTCGGTTAGGGGATAAGGGCTGAACCGAAACCGCCGCTATCACGCTCGAAAACACGAATAGGAGTCGAAGATGGGTGTCATGACGAAGATTAAGACTGTTTCGCTGGTTGCCGGCCTCGCGCTGG
>JAYTXW010000248.1:0-9812 GCA_043742745.1 Sphingomonadaceae bacterium | reverse complement strand
GATCACGCGCGGCGAGGCGAAGCTCGACCAGACGATCACCGTCCGCCCCGAAACATGGACGAAGTGGCATTCGCAGGGGTCGACGATGTTCCTGTCGGTCAACGAACAGGTGTCTGTCGCCAATCTCCTCCACGGGATCATCACGCTTTCGGGCAATGACGCCTGCGTCACGCTGGGTGAGGGGCTGGCGGGCACCGAGGAGGCCTATGTCGCGCTGATGAACCGCGCGGCGGCCAAGATGGGTCTTAAGGGCTCGCACTTCGCCAACACCAACGGCTGGCCCGACCCGAACGAAGTCGTCACCCCGCGCGACCTGGCGACGATCGCCGAGCGGACGGTCCGCGACTTCCCGGCGCTGTACAAGCAATTCTACAGCGATACGTCATTCACATGGGGCAAGACGCTCGGCGCGGGGGCCGATATCACGCAGGCCAACCGCAACCCGCTGCTGGGCCGCGTCGGCGGGGCGGACGGGTTGAAGACTGGGCACACCGACGAGGCAGGGTACGGTTTTACGGGCTCGGCGATGCAGGACGGACGGCGGGTGGTCATGGTCATCGCCGGGTTGAAGTCGTTCAACGAGAGGATCGCACAAAGCGTTGATTTTATGCAATGGGGCTTCCGCGCATGGACCGCCGTCCCGCTCGCCCGCGCCGGGGTCGTCGTTGGGCGCGCACCGGTGTGGCTCGGCGTCACCGCCGACGTCGGGCTGACCGGGGCGAGCGACCTTAAGGTCACGACGCCGCGGGGTTATGGCGAGGGCCGCAAGGTCACGCTCGTCTATGACGGCCCGATCAAAGCCCCGATCGCTAAAGGGCAGCACATCGCCGACCTCGTCGTCGCGACGCCCGGACTGCCACCGGTTCGCCTGCCGCTCGTCGCGAGCGAAGCGATCGCCAAGGCTGGACCGTTCGGGCGACTCGGCAGCGCGTTTCGGACGCTCATTCTGCGCCAATGACGGGCAGGTTCATCACCTTCGAGGGCGGGGAGGGGGCGGGAAAGTCGACGCAGGCGGCACTCCTCGCGGCACGGCTGCGCAACCACGGCATCGACGTCGTCGAAACCCGCGAGCCGGGCGGAACGCCCGGGGCGGAGGCCATCCGCGCGCTGGTGGTCGAGGGCGATCAAGACCGTTGGGACGGCGTGACCGAAGCGCTCCTGATAAACGCCGCTCGCGCCGACCACGTCGCCCGCCGGATCCGACCGGCGCTGGCAGCAGGGCAGTGGGTTGTGTGCGACCGCTATATCGATTCGACGCTGGCATATCAGGGAGCCGGTAAGGGGCTCGCCGTCGACGCCCTGCGCGCAGTCCACCGATTTGCGACCAACGACTTGTGGCCCGATCTTACGCTCGTACTTGATCTTCCGGCGCAATTTGGCGGTGCGCGTGCGGCAGCGCGCGGGACGCTCGACCGGTTCGAGAGGACCGGTGGCGACTTTCATGAGATCGTCGCCCAGTCGTTCCGTGACGCCGCGATCGCCGACCCCGCGCGCATCCGGCGGATCGACGCAACGAGCGACATCGACGCCGTCGCCGCTGCCGTATGGCGCGAATTCGAGGGGCTGCTGCCGTGCTGATTGGCCATGCCGAACAGGGGCGCGCGCTTCGTGACGCCGTCGTCTCGGGCCGCGTCCACCATGCGTGGCTCCTCGCCGGCCCGCGCGGGGTTGGCAAAGCCGCTTTTGCCAACGCCGCCGCGACGTGGCTGCTCGCGCGCGCGAGCCACGGCGGGGTCGACGACGGCAACTTTGCGGTCGACGCCGAGCATCCGACCGCGCGCCTCCTCGCCGCCGGGAGCCACATCGATTTCCGCCGTGTCGAAATTCAGGAGAACCCCAAAACCGGCAAGCTGCGTCCCGGCATCGCGGTCGACCAGTTCGTCAAAAGCGACACGACGATCGGCGAGCCGCTCAATTCGATCTTTCGCACCCGACCAGCGCTGTCGGACTGGCGCGTCATCATCATCGACGCCGTCGACGACCTCAATCGCAACGCCGCCAACGCCTTCCTCAAGCACCTTGAAGAACCGCCGTCGAACACGCTGTTCCTCGCCGTCAGCCATTCACCGGGACGACTCCTACCGACGATCCGGTCGCGGTGCCGGACATTGCGCTTCCAACCGCTCACCGACGATGAGGTGGACGCCGTGCTTGCCGCCGAACTTCCCGAAACCCCCTTCACCGCGCGGGTCGCCCTCCGCGACGTTGCCGAGGGCCGTCCTGGCCGCGCGGTCCGCCTCGCCGCCGCAGACGTTGCCGGACTGCGGAGCGCGCTCGACGATCTTGCCCGCGCGACGCCAGCCGAGGCGAGCGTGCGCGCGCTGGCCCTCGCCCGCGCACTCGCGGCCAAGACTGCAACGGCGCGCTACGATGCCTTTCTCGACCTGGCCCCCGCCTATCTCGCCGCCGCCGCGCGGGGACTGACCGGGCACCGTCTCGCCCGTGCCATCAAATTGTGGGAGCAGGCATCGTCGCTTGCAGCGAGCGCGATCCCGCTCAGCCTCGAACCGCAAAGCGTCGCCTTCCACCTCGCCGAACTCGTCGCCGACCTCAGCCGTATCGGTCAACCGCATGAAATCGCCTGACACCTTCTATATCACGACGGCGATTTCGTACCCCAACGGCCGCCCGCATATGGGTCATGCCTATGAGGTCGTGGCGACCGACTGCATCGCGCGGTTCCACCGGCTCGACGGAAAAAAGGTCACCTTTCTGACTGGAACCGACGAGCACGGCCTGAAGATCGCGCAGGCGGCGCGCGCTGCCGGAGTCGCCCCCAAGGCCTATGTCGATGGCCAGGTCGAGGCGTTCCGGGACATGGCGGCGACGTTCGAGATCAGCCACGACCGGTTCATCCGCACCACCGACGCCGACCATATCGCGGCAAGCCAGGCGCTGTGGCGGGCGATGGTCGCGCGCGGCGATATCTACCTCGATCGCTATACTGGCTGGTACTCGGTGCGTGACGAAGCCTATTACGACGAGAGCGAGCTCGTCGACGCAATCGACGCCGCCGGGGCCACCGTCCGCCTGTCACCGCAGGGTACGGCGGTCGAGTGGACCGTCGAGGAAAGCTGGTTCTTCCGCCTGTCGGCCTACGCCGATCGCTTGCTGGCATGGTATGACAGCGACCCCGTCCCCGTCGCGCCAGCGAGCCGGATCAACGAGATGCGCGCCTTTGTTGAGCGTGGCCTGCGCGACCTGTCGATTTCGCGGACCAGCTTCGACTGGGGCGTCCCGGTGCCCGATGCCCCGGACCATGTCATGTACGTCTGGGTCGATGCGCTGACCAACTACCTGACCGGCGCGGGCTATCCGGGCGCAGGGTATGACGACGTATGGCCCGCCGACCTCCATGTCATCGGCAAGGACGTCGTCCGCTTTCACGCGATCTACTGGCCGGCGTTCCTGATGTCGGCGGGGCTGGCGCTGCCGAAATGCGTGTTCGGCCACGGCTTTATCCTTGATCGTGGTGGCGACAAGATGTCGAAATCATTGGGCAACGTCGTCGACCCGGCCGAGATGGCGGCGACATTGGGCGTCGACCGCCTGCGCTGGTTCATGCTGGCGGGCGTCGCGTTCGGCGACGATGGGTCATACAGTCACGCCGCGATCGTCGAGCGGACGAACGCCGACCTCGCCAATGGCATTGGCAACTTGGCGCAACGCTCGCTGAGCATGATCGCCAAGAATTGCGACGGCATCATGCCGTCGGTCGGGGAGGGGGCGGACGAGGCCGACCTTGCCGCGACGTTCGCCAGCGAGACGGCGATCTATCGCATTGAAATGGCCGGCCTGCGCCTCAACCGCGCGCTCGAGGCCGTGATGGCGATGGTCGCCGCCGCCAACGCCTATTTCGCCGACGCCGCACCATGGGCGTTGAAGGCGACCGACCCGGCACAGATGGCGGCGGTCCTCGCAACAACCGTCGACGCCGTTCGCCGTATCGCAATCCTCGTTCAGCCCGCGCTACCCGGCGCAGCGGCACGTCTGCTCGACCAGCTTGGCGTGGCAATGGCGGCACGGACATTTGCCGACATCGACACCGTCGTCGCCGCCGGGACGCATCTTCCGCCGCCCGCGGGCGGCTTCCCGCGCTGGGCTGAATAGAAGGTCATCGCGTAATGCTCGTCGATTCGCATTGTCATCTCAATTACAAAGGGCTGCGCGAAGATGTTGACGGCGTCATCGCGCGCGCCCGCGCCGCCGGCGTGCGCACGATGCTCGGCATTTCGACCCGGCAAAGCGAGTGGGCGGAAGTCATCGCGCTCGCCGACGCGCATCCCGATATCTGGGCGACAGTCGGCATCCACCCGCATGAGGCCGACGCGCATCCCGAAATCGATGCCGCGTGCCTGATCGCGGCGGCCACGCACCCCAAAGTTGTCGGCATCGGCGAAACCGGGCTCGACTATTTTTACGACCATAGCGATCAGGATCGCCAGCGCACGAGCTTCCGCGCGCACATCGCGGCCGCGCGCGACACCGGCTTGCCGCTCATCGTCCACACCCGCAACGCCGAAGACGACACCGCCGCGATCCTGACTGAGGAAATGGCGGAGGGGCCGTTTTCCGGCGTCATCCATTGCTTTACAGCGAGCGCCACCTTCGCTGAACAAGCGCTGGCGTTGGGCTTCTATATCTCGCTATCGGGTATTCTGACGTTCAAGAATGCCAAAGACCTGCAAGCCACGGCAGCCATGCTCCCTGCAGACCGCATCCTCGTTGAAACCGATTCGCCGTTTCTGGCGCCGATGCCATTACGCGGCAAGGTTTGCGAACCGGCCTATATCATTCATACGGCGGCATTTCTGGCCCAGCTTCGTAGTGTCGATATGACAACCTTTGCGACGACAACGACCGATAATTTTTTTCGGCTGTTCGCTCGTGCGCGACGATCATCATCCACGACTGCGGCAAACCGACCAGCAATTTAACATAATATATATTATCGGATTTTTTACATGCGAGGCTGTGAGCGCGCTCCGCGTTCAATTCCCGTCATCCGAGCTTGGCGTGCAGAAACCCGCTCATAGCGTCGAGGACCGACGCCTTCCCCCGAAACGGCTTCGACAGCGCAAGGAGGATACCGATGTGGCCGACGCCGGGATATGTCGCCACCTCGACCGGCGCGCCGACGCTTCGCAGCGCAGCGGCGAGCGCGACCGTGTTGCGCGGGCGGACGACATCGTCAGCGTCGCCTGTGAGCAACAACACGGGCGGTGCGTCGGCGCGGACGAAATGGATCGGCTGCGTTGCGAGCTTGTCAGGAGCCGCGCCGAATGCGTCGATTGCCGACTTCGCGTCGAACGGCAGAAAATCATACGGCCCGGCCAGCCCCACGACCGCCTTGACCGCGCCTGGTGCCCCGGCAGCGGTGAGATAGTGTTGGTCGAGCGCGACCATCATCGCGATGTGCGCCCCCGCCGAATGTCCGGCGACGGCAATCCGCGCCGGGTCGCCGCCGCTCACCGCGACGTGGTCGACCGTCCAGCGGATTGCGGCGGCGGCATCGTCGACGAACGAGGGGAAGCGGACTGCCGGGACCAACCGGTAATCGGGGACGACGACGACGAAGCCCCGCGCCGCGATCGCGCGGGCGGCAAAGGCATAGCCCGCGCGGTACCCCGAATTCCACCCGCCGCCGTAGAAGAAAACGACGACCGGTAGCGGCCCCGTGGCGTGTTCGGGAGCATAGACATCGAGCCGCTGCACCGGGTCGGGCCCATAAGCGGCGCCCGCGACCCGGCGGACCACCCCGCCATCGCCCGGCGTCAGCGCATTGAGACCGTTGAGGGTCGATAGGCTGTTGCACCCGGTGAGCAGCGCGGCAGCGGCGACGCTCGCGACGGTTAGGCTGGCGATGGCGTTGCGGCGGGTCATGGTCATCGCCCATCAGTTGCCGCTACCGTCTGATTTGTCTAGGCCCGCCTCATGGCCGCCCCCCTCACTATCGCCCGCCTAACCGCGATCATGGCGCGCCTGCGTAGCCCCGAAGGATGCGACTGGGACCGTGCGCAGGACTTTGCGAGCATCGCGCCGTTTACGATCGAGGAGGCATATGAAGTCGCCGATGCGATTCAGCGCGGCGACACGGCCGACTTGTGCGAAGAGCTCGGCGACCTTCTCCTCCAGGTCGTCTTCCACGCGCAAATTGCAGAAGATAAGGGGCTTTTCACGCTCACCGACGTCGCTACGGCCATCGCCGACAAGATGGAGCGACGCCACCCGCATCTGTTCGGCGATGCAGCCCAGCAAGCCGCAGCGGCCCCCGACTGGGAGGCAACCAAGGCCGCCGAAAAGCCCCGGGCCGGGGCGCTGAGCGGGGTCGCTGCCGCCCTCCCCGCACTGATGCGCGCCGACAAGATCCAGCGCCGCGCCGCGCGCGTCGGTTTCGACTGGCCCGACGCGAGTGGCCCGCGCGCCAAGATCACCGAAGAGCTGGCCGAGTTCGCCGCCGCCACCACCGCCGCCGAACGCACGGACGAGGGCGGCGACCTGTTGTTCGCGGTCGTCAACCTGCTCCGCCACGACGGCGTCGACCCTGAGGTTGCCCTCCGCGCCGCGACCGCGAAATTCGAACGCCGGTTTGCCAGCATGGAGGCATACGCTGGCCCCGCCTTCGCGTCCCTCGACCTCGCCGCCAAGGAAGCGTTGTGGGACGCGGCAAAGGCAGACGAGCGCGCCACCGCCGCCGAACTGACCACCGAGGCTGCCCGCATTACGATCTAGGGCCTATCAAGCGCCCCGACGAAATTTGGTCACATCACTGCAAACCGTGCCGCCATTTCCGGCGTCAGGCGCGCGCGCAGAGTCACGCCGCCGTCGTCGGCGTCGGTGCGGTCGACGACTTCTCCGTGGGCGTACAGCCATGCCGCGCGCTTGCCGTCGCCGGGCGCGAGGACGAAGTCAGCGAAGCGGCTCGACCGCTGGAGCATCGCGGCGATCAGCGTCTGGAGGGCGGCGACCCCCTCCCCGCTCGCCGCCGAAATCGCCACCGCGTCGTCGGGCAGGTTGGCGAGCAACCCGGCACGGGCGTCGTCGTCGAGTAGGTCGATCTTGTTAAGCGCGGTGATCATCGGCACCGGCGTCATCGCCTGGATAATGTCGCTGCCAGCGCGCGCGGTGGCATCCCACGCGCCTGTCGCGTTCGCTTCGCCGCCGCCGTCGATGACCCCCAGCCCGCGCAACACATCGGCGACGTCGGCGGCCTGGGCGGCGGTGTCGGGGTGGGCGAGGTCGCGGATGTGGACGATCAGGTCGGCCTCGATCACTTCCTCGAGCGTTGCGCGGAACGCGGCGACGAGCTGCGTCGGCAGCGCGCTTATAAAGCCAACAGTGTCGGACAGGATGACCTTGTCGACGCCCGGTAACTCAATGCTGCGCATCGTCGGGTCGAGCGTGGCGAACAACAGGTCCTCGGCCATGACGGTCGCGCCGGTCAGACGGTTGAACAGCGTCGACTTGCCGGCATTGGTGTAGCCGACGAGCGCGACGACCGGGTACGGGGCCTTCTGCCGCCGGTCGCGGTGGAGGGCGCGGGTGCGCTTGACTTCGTCCAACTCCTTCTTGAGCTTTGCCATCTTGTCGCGGATCTGGCGACGGTCGCTTTCGATCTGCGATTCGCCGGGGCCGCCGAGGAAGCCGACGCCGCCGCGCTGACGTTCAAGGTGAGTCCATGACCGGACCAGTCGGCTCGCCTGATAATCGAGGTGGGCGAGTTCCACTTGGAGCGACCCCTCGCGTGTCGTCGCCCGCTCACCGAAGATTTCGAGGATCAGGCCGGTGCGGTCGATGACCTTGGCGTCGAGCGCTTTCTCGAGGTTGCGCTGCTGGATTGGCGACAGCACGCCATCGACGACAACGACGGTAATCTCGTGCGCCGCGACGGTAGTGTGCATCCGCTCGATCTGGCCCTTGCCGAAAAGCGTCGCGGCCGATGCCTTGCGAATGCGGATGATCTCGCGCTGGACAACATTGAGGTTGATCGCGGCGGCGAGCCCGACCGCCTCCTCGAGCCGCGCGTCGGCGTCGCGGAGTGCCGCGGCGCTGCCGTCGCGCCGCCCCGAGCCGCTAGTCCGCGCCGCCGCATCGCGTTCGGGCATGACGACGAGGGTGTTCGCGCCGAAACGGATTCCGCGCTGGGCGTCGAACCCCGGCTGCGCCTGCGACGGGTCGGACCGAACGCCGTCGGTGGACCTACTCAACGGCGTCGTCGTCGATCGTCTCGGCGTCGAACAATTGGATCGGCCCGGCGGGCATGACGGTCGAGATCGCGTGCTTGTAGACGAGCTGCGAGTTGCCGTCGCGGCGGAGCAGGACGCTGAAATTATCAAACCACGTGATGTTGCCCTGCAACTTGACGCCGTTGACGAGGAACATCGTCACCGGCGTACGGGTCTTGCGGACGGTGTTGAGGAATGTATCCTGCAGACTGGTAGGTTTATCGGCCATGGTAATGTGCCTTTCTTGTTATTGGCAAACCGTGTTTGCACGACAAGTCCGTTGGTCGGGCGCGCCGCTATCCGACACGAGCCGGAGACAACAATGAAACGCGAGCATCGCTATGGCTCAAGACCGACAGAGCATCCTTTATCGAACCGACCACTGTGTCAGACGGCTTTGACCTCATTAAGGTCATTGGCGGCGTCGGTGAGACGAAGTGCTGCCTTGGAGACCGCGACGCGCGTTCCGGGGTCGTTATCTGTCACGTCGATGCGCGCGTGCAACTGCTTCGACAGCGCGAGAACAATCGTCGTACCGAGCCCTGCGGTGGCGGAACCGTTTGCGCCAGACGGCATCCCGATGCCGTCGTCAGAGACAGCAAGGGTCCACCCCTTCGAATCAGCGCGATATGTCACGTCGATCACGCCGTGCCGCTGATCTGGGAAGGCGTGCTTCAGCGCGTTTATCACCAGCTCGGTGACAATCAGGCCAAGGCTGACCGACGTTTCCGGCGCGACACAACGAGTATCTACCTCGACAGTAATAGCAAGTTGGTCGTGATCATAAATCATCGAAGCGCCGATGCTTGCACACAGCTGCTGGAGATAGGGGCGCAACGCGACATCATCGAGCGAGGACACGGCCAGCTGCTTCTGGACCTCGGCGACCGAAAGGACGCGAAGGTGGGCGTCCTTCAGATGTCCACGTAATTCCTCAGACTGGGTCTTCCGAGCGCTTTGCATCAACACGCTGGCCACGATCTGGAGGCTGTTAGCGACTCGATGCTGAAGTTCCTGTAGCAGCACGCCTTTCTCACGGACGAGATCGTCGCGTTCTAGGTCGCGGGCGCGGGCGTCGGTAATATCGGTGATGGCCACCAGAAGCAGTTTGCGCTCAGCCTCAACATAATCGATCACCCTGGCGTTGATGCACAGGCGACGGACACCACTCGGAGTCTGCAGGTCGATTTCATAATCGTTGACGTTCACACCGCCGGACGCCGTTGCCGTCAGCAGCGATCGTAGGCGAGGCAAATTCCACTCACCCGCCCCGAGCAAAAATACCGGTCGACCAACGATCTTTCCCGGATCGATCGCAAAACTCGTTCAGAAACTGACGCTGGCAGCAAGTGTCGTCAGATCACCCGACAAGAGCAACAAAGGTTCGGCTGACGCCGCCACCATCGCCGTTGCCAAGGCAAAACCAACGGGCTGATCGGGGGTGATCGGTACGGCCATAACCATCCTGTCAAGGAGGCCCCGAGGCTTTCCTAGTGGTCTGATTGGGACGAAGGAGTCCGTTTCGGGATTCCCGCTGGTGCTGGATCGTGCGATATTTCGAGCATGCGCACCGGTATAAAGATTTAT